>JASFEJ010000036.1:0-11614 GCA_050124895.1 Dehalococcoidia bacterium | reverse complement strand
GGCGGTTGAGGCTGCCGCCGACAAGCAGGCGATTGATATTGTTTTGCTGGACACCCGCGAGGTCTGCAGCTTCGCCGATTATTTCGTGATATGCAGCGGTGATTCCGAGAGGCAGTTGAACACTATCTACGAAGAGGTTGGGCACCGCTTAAAGAAAGCGGGCGTCCTGCCCAACCATCGCGAGGGGACGATAGAGTCGGGGTGGCTTTTGCTCGATTTCGGCGCCGTTATCGTTCACATCTTCGCCTCTTTCGAGCGCGACTACTACCAGCTCGACGAGCTCTGGCGGGAAGCGAAACCGGTGCTGCGGATTCAGTAGCTGTAGATTTCGTCGGGGTGGAAGAAGAGGCTTATTTCCACTTCTGCGTTTTCGGGCGAGTCCGAGCCGTGGACACTGTTTCTCTCCAAACTTTCGCCGAAGTCAGCGCGTATGGTGCCCTTTTCCGCCTTGGCCGGGTCGGTGGCGCCCATCGCCTTCCTTATGATTACCACGGCGTCCTTGCCCTCGAAGACACAGGCAACAATGGGGGCGGAGGTGATGTAGTTGACCAGGTCGTTATAGAAGGGCTTTTCCTTGTGGACGGCGTAGTGTTTGCGGGCCAGAGCCTTATCGGCATGGAGCATCTTGGCCGCCACCAGCTTTAAGCCCAGCCCTTGCAGGCGGGCGATAATTGCCCCCGCCAGTTCTCTTTTCATGGCGTCGGGTTTGACCAGGACTAAAGAACGTTCCATCGTAAACTCCTATCCGTTGGATTTTAACAGTTTTTCTAGGTCGTTAACACTAACCTCTGCCAAAGAGTCCACAACAAGGTCGGCTTCGGCCAGTTTTTCCCGGGGGTTAGAGCTGGTTATGGCCACGCAGTGCATGCCCGCACTCTTGGCCGCCTTTACCCCGGCCACCGCGTCCTCAAAGACGACACAGTTTTTGGGGTCGGCGCCGAGCCTCTGTGCCGCCACCAAAAAGACCTGGGGGCTGGGTTTGCCCTCGGTGACGTCGTGGCCGGTAATAATGGCTTCGAAGTAGTTTTCGATGCCCAGGCTGCCGGTAATGAGGTGGATGTTTTCTATCACTGTCGAGGAGGCGATGGCCATCCTGATACCCTGGTCGTTCAGTTGGCTTAAGAGCTCAAGGACACCGGGCAGGGGCTTTATGTCCTGGCCGATGAGGCGGCGGAAGGTGGCCTCTTTTTCCTTGGCGATGGTCTCTATCTCGGTGTCGGCAGTCTTTTCGCCCATTATGTTTCGGATGATGGCGTCGTTCCTGATGCCGAAGCCGCGCTCGAAGTCTTCCTTGGTGAAATCAATGCCCCTTTTGGCGAAGGTCTCCCGCCAGGCAAGAAAGTGGTAGGGGGCGGTGTCGGCGAGGACGCCGTCCATATCCCAGATAACGGCGGTGAGCTCAGGCATTGACCCGTGTCTCCTTCCCCACCATAAAGATAAACATGGTGGCTTTACTCTCGGCGACCGAGGTGCCATCGGCCAGCTTGAGCTCGGCCTTAGTCTCCACCAGTCGCCTCGTCTTCTTGGTCACCGAGCCGGTGACGGTAAGCGGCTCGTCGATGGGCAGGGGGCGCTTAAATCGGGTCTGCATGCGGGCGGTAAGGCTGTTTACCCCGGCATAAAGGGCGGCGTAGCTCATCGCCTCGTCGAGAAGGCAGGTGATAATGCCGCCGTGCACCAGCCCCGCCCAGCCCTGGTGGTATTCACCGGGGGTGAACTTGGCCTTGACCTCTTGGCCGTCCCATTCGAATTTGAGCTTTAGGCCGATGGGGTTTTTGGGGCCGCAGGCAAAGCAGTAATCGCATTCCTTGGCGGTGTCTTTGGGCATTTTGGGCCAGTTGGTCATTTCGAGCCTCCGTTGGCGTAGTTCTGGCGGCGCTTGGGCTTGGTGATGGCGGGGCGCCGCAGGTAGGTGGGCTGCAGGGTGGCGGGGTCGTCGTAGTCGCCGCTTGCAATTCTGGGCTTGGCCAGCTCAATGAGCGAGACGGCCGAGCGCATCGGTTCGAGGGCGATGACCACTCTCGCTTTGAGCACTTTTTTGAGCTGACTTTCGACGGTCGGTGCGTATTCCCCACAGAAAAGCGTTTTTTCTTTTATTTCGTCGGCCAGGGCGGCGACGGTGGTGATGTGTTCGGGGGCAAGCCTATTCCATCCGTTATCCGTTTGCTGATAGAGGGCGACGGCAATCTCGCCCCGCCCCGCGTTGAAGATGGGACAGACGGGCAGACCCGTTTCGGCGTGGCTGTAGGCCTCCGCTTCCAGGCTGCTGATGCTGATGATGGGCACGCCCAGGCTGAAGGCCAGCCCCTTGGCCGTGCTCAGACCCACACGCAAGCCGTTAAAGCTGCCGGGGCCCTTAGCCACGATGACGGCGCTGGTATCCCGCAGACTTAGTTTGGCTTTCTCCAAGAGCTGGGTGAGGCGGGGCAAAAGCTCGACGCTGTGGTTCTGGCCGCAGCGCCAGCTCACCTCGGCCAGCACCTTATCCTGTGCCAGCGCCAGACTGGCGATATTGGTTGAGCTGTCTATGGCTACTATCATTTTATTTCGGCCAGCATTTCGCGGTAGCGCTTACCGCTGGCTTTGAGATGCAAGCGGCGCTCGGTCTCGGCGACATATTCCATCTTGATGAGCAAATGCTCCGGGGGCAAAAGCCCAAGGGCCTTTTCCGCCCACTCCACCACCGTTACGCCCCGGCCGTAGAAGTATTCGTCCAGGCCCAGCTCGGCAATCTCCTCTAGGTTTTCCAGGCGGTAAAAGTCTATGTGATATAAGGGTAGCCGGCCGTAAAGCTCCCTGACCAGCACGAAGGAAGGACTAGCGGCGTACTCATCGATGCTTAAGCCCCAGGCGATGCCCTGCGTCAGGCAGGTCTTGCCCGCCCCCAGCTTCCCCACCAATAATACTACATCACCGGGACGGGCTATTTCGCCCAGGCGTCTGCCCAGCTCCTGCGTCTCTTCGGGACTACGGGTGGTCAGCTCCAGCCTGTTCATGGCGGCTAAAAGTGCTCCCAGCCCGCCTTTTTCAGTTCGAAGGGCTTGCCCTCTTTATCGACCAGGCTTACGCCCTTACCGGCGGTGATTTCGCCGATGGTGGTGACCGGGACGGAAGCCGCTTTTTTAACGCGTTCGATAATCTCTTTACTGGCGGTGAAGAGAAGCTCGTAGTCTTCGCCGCCCGATAGGGCTAATTCGAGCGCTTCATCGCTAAAGGCGGTCTTGACCGCCGACTCGATAGGGACGCGCCCGACCTCAATGAGGGCGCCAACACCGCTGGCCTGGCAAATCCGGTTAAGGTCGGCGACCAGCCCGTCGCTGATGTCTATGGCCGTTTTCACTCCCTGCTCGGCGAGCAAAAGCCCCTCGGCGAGGCGGGGGGTGGGGTGGAGAAAGGCGTCCTTGAGACGGCTTTCGGTCTCTTCATCGAGATGACGTTCCTTCTTCAAAAGCGCCATACCCGCCGCCGCGGCGCCCAAATTGCCGGTGACAGCTACAATGTCTCCTACCTTAGCCGAGGAACGGGTCAGTATCTTTTGGGTCGGGCTGCTGCCCAGAATGGTAATATTTATGGCGACCAGCGGGGCGCGGCTGATATCGCCGCCGGCGATGGCCACGCCGTACTGCTTGCCCAGTTTAAGCATGCCATTGTAGAGGGCGGCGACATCCTCGACTTCGGAGTCATCGGGGAGAGCCAGTGAAACCAGAGCGTAGCGGGGAACGCCGCCCATAGCGGCGATGTCGGAAAGATTGACCGCCAGCGCTTTGCCGCCGACATCGGGCCAGGTGGTCGTTTCCAGGGTGAAGTGGACGTCTTGAATGAAGGAATCGACGCTGGCCAGTTGTATCGAATCGTCGCCCTGCCAGGCGGCGGCATCGTCGCCGATGCCGATGAGCAGCCGCTCGTCGCCTTCGCCCACCATTTTAGCCAGCAGGTCGATGAGCCCGAATTCGCCTAGCTCGGAGACCTTCACGGAAAAATTATAGCACAGGCATATGGGGTGCTCAAACTAGAGGGATGATGGAGGTTAAACCTCTGTAAACTCCTTAACATGTGGTATACGTCTCCCCGCTCCACCTTGTTTGGCGAAGGTTTGCTGTCCCGCCCGTCCCACCCAACAGAAGTCTTTCTAAGAGGGGGCTATGCCCCCTCTTAAACACCCCCTTAACAGAGTGGGGTGGGGAAAACAAAAAGGCAGGCGCTATGAAAAGCGTCTGCCTTTGTTCTTGCCAATCGTGCCGGTGTTCAGGCGGTCTTTTTGGTCAGGGCTTCCCGCCGGGCGGCCAGCTTGGCCAGCTTGCGCTGGGTGGCTTCTTCCATGTTCTGCCCGAAATCACAGGTTTCGCACTGGAAGAGGCGGGTGCAGAGCCGGTATGAGACGTTGCCCCTGCGGGCGTAGCGGCAGAGCCTCTGGCTGCCGGGTAAATCCTTGAACTTCTCCAGGGCGGCGTCGAACTCGGCCGTGTCCTTAGCCACCTTCTCCTGCATCTCCTGGTCGAAATCGCAGCTGAGACAGTCGTAGTTGCGGGTGCAGATGCGATGGGTGACCATACCCAGCTTCATCCAGACGCATTCCTTGGGTTTGACCGCTTCGGCAGCGGTTTCACCTTCAACCGTTGGCTCGACCTCTGGCTGGGCTATTGCCTCCTTGGTCTTGCGTATCATGATGCGGGTCTCGATACTGCCCGGTGCCGTCCTGAGCACAGCCTCGAATTCGGCCAGGGCTTCCTCATATTGACCCTTCTCGAAGAGAGCCTTACCCCACTCGAGATGGTCCTGGATTTCCTGCGGGGCGACGACAATCATCTCTTCCCCGGCCTTGACTTTGACTTCAACCTTTTCTTTCTCTATCCTTGTCTCCATTTCTCGCCTCCTTATCTGGTTTATCTCTCATCCTCTTCTAGCTTACTGTGTCGGCCCTTGGCTGCCATCGTTCAGGCGGCTTATTCGGAATTGTGCAAAATGCTTAATCTGGAAGCCTTTTAATAAGCATTTTGTACTATTGATTTTATTGAAGTGGTGGATAGTGTGGTCTATAATGACGTTGGAAGCGATTTGGAGTAGGGGCATGACTAAGATTAGGGTTTTGCTGGCTGAAGACCATGTGATGGTACGTGAGGGCACCCGTGAGTTCTTAAAACGTGAACCGGACATGGAAGTCGTCGGTGAAGCCGGCGACGGCGAAGAAGCGGTTAAGTTAGCCAGGGAGCTTAAGCCGGACGTGGTGGTGATGGATATCGCCATGCCCAAGCTCAACGGGGTGGAAGCGACCAAGCAGATAAAGAAGCTCAATCCCTCCATAGCCGTGCTGATACTGACCGCCTACGACTACGACCAGTATATCTTCGCCCTTTTGGAGGCAGGGGCGGCCGGCTATTTGCTCAAAGGGGTGAAGGTGCGGGAGCTGATTGACGCCGTCAGGGCGGTCTATGCCGGTGAGTCGGTGCTGCACCCCGTCATCGCCCGCCGCGTCGTTGACCGCATGGTAGCCCCCAAGAGTGGTGAGACGCCGGCCATCGAGCCCTTGAGCGAGCGCGAGATGGAGGTGTTAAAGATAGCCGCCACCGGCGTGAGCAATAAAGATATCGCCCAGCAGCTTTTCCTCAGCCCGCGCACGGTGCAGGTACACCTGGGGAACATCTTTAATAAGCTGGGGGTGGCCTCGCGCACGGAGGCGATATTATACGCCCTGCGCAAGGGCTGGCTTAGCCTGGAGGACCTGCCCTGAGCTTCACTCCATTCGGGGGGTGCCTATGTCCCCATTGAGTCGATCGTCAAAGATTATGGCGAACCACCGTTTCTGGCTGGTGGTGGTGCTGTTTGCCCTGGGCGTAATCCTGCACTACCCGCAGCAGATACTGGGTACGGATTCAGCCTCGCTGCTGGCCTCCCTGGGACTGACCCGTCACGCCGTGGAACGTGTCTTCCTGTTGCTGCCCATAAGCTACGTGGGGCTCGTTTTCGGGCTCAAAGCCGGGCTGGCCAGCCTGGGGGTGGCGCTGGCCATTATGCTGCCCCGGGCTATCTGGATTTCCTCAAACCCGCCCGACGCCATCTTTGAGAGCGTGGGGATTATCCTTATCGGCGGGGTGGTCAACCTCTGGTTCTACTTCCACCGCCGCGATATCGCCCGCCGCCAGCGCGCCGAAGCGATGCTAGCCAAGATTATCGACGGCTCTTCTATCCCGGCCTTCGTGCTCGATAAGCAGCATACCGTCACTCACTGGAACACGGCGCTGGAGTCCCTTTCGGCGATAAAGAAGGGTGAGATAATCGGGACGGACGGGCAGTGGCGGGCGTTTTACCCGGCCAAGAGGCCGGTTATGGCCGATTTAATCGTGGATGGGGCGACAACAAATGAGATAGCCGCCCACTACCGAGGTAAATACAAAAAATCCGATCTAATCAAGGGCGCCTATGAAGCCGAGGACTGGTTTCCCATGATGGGTAGCGGGGGACGGTGGCTTCACTTTACGGCCAGCCCGCTCAAGAATAGCCGCGGGGAGATAATCGGGGCGATAGAGACGCTGGAGGACGTTACCGAAAGAAAGAGCGCCGAGGAGCGCCTGCGTAACCATTTGCAGGAGATTACCCTTGCCCAGGAGGAAGAGCGTCGGCGTATCGCCCGGGAGCTTCATGATGAGACCGCCCAGGACCTGGTGGTACTCTCGCGTAAGCTGGATGGCTTTGTTGTTGAGGCCATCGACCACCTTCCCGTTGATGATATCTCTTACCTAGAGGGGCTGCGGCAACAGATTGAGAAGGTTTTGGACGGGGTGCACCGTTTTAGCCAGGACTTGCGGCCCTCCGTGTTGGACGACCTGGGTCTGGTGCCGGCGCTGGAGTGGTTGACCTCTGACCTGACCAAACACTTCGACATAGTGGTAGAAATGAAGGTGGAGGGCAAGGTGCGCCGCCTGCCTCCCGAGGTAGAGCTGGTGGTTTTCCGTATCGCCCAGGAAGCCTTGAGGAATGTCTGGAAGCACTCGGGGGCGACCAAGGCCGGCGTCACCCTGAAGTTCGGCGATGATAAGGCCGTCCTGACGGTTGAGGACAAGGGTAAGGGCTTTAAGCTGCCGGCGAGGATGGATGACCTGCCCGTGGCCGGTAAGCTGGGACTGGCCGGCATGCAGGAGAGAGCCCAGCTCATCGGGGGCAAGCTGAAGCTAAAGTCCGAGCCGGGCAAGGGAACGACGGTGACTCTGGAGTTTCCCGTCTGGGCTAACCTGTGGCTCTGGTCATAACATAAAAAAACTGGTATATTAGTGGTAGTATATGCGTTGCGCCATTATTGCTGATATACATTCTAATCTGGCGGCTCTGACGGCGGTACTGCTCGATGTTAAGCAGCGGGGGGGTGTGGAGGAGATATGGTGCCTGGGGGATATCGTGGGCTACGGCCCCGACCCGCGCGATTGTATCGAGCTTTTGCGCCAGACCAACCATGTCTGCGTGGTCGGCAATCACGACCTGGCGGCGGTGGGGCAGATAGATACCGCCGAGTTTAACCCCGACGCCGTGGCCGCTACGGAGTGGACGGCGGGACAGCTCAACTCGCGGGACATCAGCTATATCAGGAACCTGCCGCGGGTTATCAAAAAGGACGACTTTACCCTGGTGCACGGCAGCCCCCGAGAGCCTATCTGGGAGTACGTACTCTCCATCAGCGGCGCCCGGGAGAACTTCGCCCACTTCAGCACGCCGTTTTGCCTGCTGGCGCATACCCATGTGCCCGCCGCCTTCGCCTACGACGAGGGCGGCGCCTGTACCTTCCGCCAGTTTATCCCGGAGAAGGCGCTGGTCCCGGAGAAAGCGCGGCTGATTATCAACCCGGGGGCGGTGGGGCAGCCGCGGGACGGTGACCCCAGGGCCAGCTACGCCATCTACGACAGCGATAAGAATAGGTTCTGGCTCTACCGCGTCGCTTACGATATCACCGCCACCCAGGCCCGAATGGTGGAGGAAAAGCTGCCCATGCGCCTGGTGGCCCGTCTCAGTCATGGCGTTTGATAGCGCCTTCGTTAAATTGTTGACATGAAGCAGCTTCAGACGATAAACTAATTTGTTGTATTCCCCCGTTTTTTGAAGGCTTTTTGGAGTCTCTAGCGAGGAGGTGATAGCTCTAAGGTTAATGGTTGAGTTTCGCCCCTCGTATTTTATTATCTGTAGAGGGAGGAGATAAATTAGAATGGCGAATATTCCTAACAAAATTGAAACCTGGCAAATGGTAGAAGGGGGCAAGCTGGCCAAGACCAGCATCGATGTCCCCGAGCTCAAAGCCGGGGAGGTGCTGGTGGAGATTGCCGGCTGTGGCGTCTGCCATACCGACCTAGGCTATTTCTACGACGGCGTACCCACGGTATGCAAACCGCCGCTGACGCTGGGGCACGAAATCAGCGGCACCGTCATCGCTGGCGACAGCCAGTGGGTGGGCAAAGAGGTCATCATCCCCGCGGTGATGCCCTGCAACAACTGCCCCATCTGCGCTTCCGGCCGGGGCAACCGCTGCCTGGCGCAAAAGATGCCGGGCAACAGCATGGATATCTACGGCGGCAACTCCAGCCACATCGTCGTCCCCGCCGAAGACCTGTGCATCATCCCCGACCGCAAGGGCGTTCCTCTGGCTCACTTTGCCGTCATCGCCGACGCGGTGACCTCGCCCTACCAGGCGGCGATGAGAGCCGAGGTCAAACCGGGCGACCTTTGCATCATCATCGGGGTTACCGGGGGCTTAGGTGTCTACGCCGCCCAGATTTGTAAGGCGCTGGGGGCTAAAGAGGTCATCGGCATCGCCCGCAATCCCGAAAAACTGAAGAGGGCGCTGGAATACGGCGCTACCCACGTTATCAGCTCGGTGGACAAGGAGCCCAAAGACATAAGGAACGAGTTCCGTGCCTACTGCAAGGAAAAGGGTATTCCCGGCAACTACGGCTGGAAGATTTTCGAGTGGACGGGCACGGGTGCCGGCCAGTCTATCGGCTTGGAGCTGCTTTCCTTCGTGGGCAAGCTGATAATCTGCGGCTTCGGTATGCAGAAGAACGAGTACTCGCTTTCCCGCCTGATGGCCTTCGACGCCGACATCCTGGGCTCCTGGGGCTGTCTGCCCAAATACTACCCCGAGGTCCTCAAGCTGGTTATGGAGGGCAAGATACAGATTGAGCCCTTTGTCGAGACGAGGCCGATGAGCACTATAGAAAAAGCCTACGAGGAAGCCCACAAAGGCGGGTTGACCAAGAGAATAGTCCTGACCCCTGACTTTTAAAGCAAAAAACAATAGAGGAGGTATTAGCAATGGCTCTAGACTGGATGCCTAGAGAAGGTGGTATCAAGGACCACAACCTATGGGGCATGGAGCATTTCGGCACCGAGCCGCCCTGCACCATGTACGAGGAGAAACCCATCATCGACCCCAGCGGGAAACCGGTGGAGGGGGTTTACAGCGCCTGGATTACCTTGAACAACCCCGCCCAGTACAACTCCTACACCACGGAGATGGTAAAAGGGGTTATCGCCGGCTTTCACCGTGCCCAGGAGAACCGCAAGGTGGTGGCGGTGGTTTTCACCGGCGCTGGCCACAATGCTTTCTGCACGGGCGGCAACACCAAGGAGTATTCGGAATACTACTCCACCAAACCGACGGAGTACGGCCAGTATATGGACCTCTTTAACGGCATGGTCGATTCCATCCTGATGTGCCAGAAACCGGTTATCCGGCGCATCAACGGCATGAGCGTGGCCGGCGGCCAGGAAATCGGCGGCGCCTGTGACATCGGCGTGGCTTCCGACCTGGCTATCTTCGGGCAGGCGGGACCCCGCCACGGCTCGGCGCCGGTGGGCGGCTCTTCCGACTTTTTGCCCTGGGCGCTGACCATCGAGGACGCCATGTGGAACTGCATCTCCTGCGAGATGTGGAGCGCCTACAAGATGGCCCGCAAGAATTACCTGAGCAAGGTCGTCCCCGTGTTAAAGCAGGGCGACAAGTTCATCCGCAACCCTCAGGTCTATACCGACACCTACGTCAAGGACGGCGAGATTGTCTACGGTGAGTTCGTCAAGGGCGACGAGGCCAAGAAGGCCCGTGAGCTGGTCAAGTCGCTGGAGGTTGATCTCTCACTGCTCGACAAGGAGGTCAACAAGATAGTCTGGACCTTCACCAACCTTTTCGAGGGCTGCCTGATGAAGTCCATCATCGGTATCCGCGAGAAGAAGAAGTTCTTCTGGGATATGAACAAGAACGACCATCGCTACTGGCTGGCGATCAACATGACGGGCGAAGCCTTCCTCGGCTTCGGTGCCTTCAACACCAAGAAGATAACGGGCACGGACACCATCGATTTCCTCAAATACCGCCGGATGGTGGCCGAGGGGCACCCCATAGACGAGGAGCTCTTCGAGGCCGTATTGGGCAAACCGCTGCCCAAAGAGTAGCACTAAATCGTATTGCTATGAGAAAGCCCCGGGTTTTATCTCGGGGCTTTTCTTTTTGGGGATTCCACCCAGCCCCACTCTGTTAGCGCAAGTTTGTCTGACCCGCCCTGCCCACCCTTAGAGGGGATTCTCCCTCTAGAATTCCTTCTGGGGGTTACGCCACCCATCCTCCCCCAAAATAAGGAGTTTATAGAGGTCTAACCTCTATAGGGAGGGTATTGGGTGGGAAAACAATACGTACGCACAACAAGGTGGGGAGGGAAAAGTATGGCTTGACAAAGGCGAAGGCACCGTTTAGCATTCTATTGAGGTCGTGCTAGACGGGGAGCCAGCGGTGCCCTGAACTCGCAATCCGCTATAGCGGGGTCGAATTCCGGCTTGAGGCCTTTGTCTGGTGGGACTACCCGCGCTAAGCGGTGTTGAAGGCCGGGTCCTGCGCGGCGGAGTACTATGAATCCCGTCAGGTCCGAGAGGAAGCAGCGGTAAATAGAAGCCCCGGGTGCCGCAGGGCTACCTGGTTGGAGCTGGCTGGTGCGGGCAAGCTGTTGGGCGGGGTCGAGAGCGGGTGCACGGCCTCATTGATTTTATGGATAAGAGCCCGAATCCGCTTTTGGCTGAAGTTCGGAGGCTATTGCGCCAGTCCGACCTCAGGGCGCGGAAGGGGCTGGGGCAGCACTTCCTGGTTGATGCCGAGGTGCTTTCGCTTATCATTGCCACCGCCGAGCTTAAAGCCGACGACACGATAGTGGAGGTGGGGCCGGGGCTGGGTATCCTCACCCAGGAGCTGGCTCAGAAAGCGGGTAATGTGGTCGCCATCGAGCTGGACGACGGGCTGGCGGCTCTGCTCAAAAAGAGGCTGGTTTCTTTTAATAACGTCACTATTATCAACGCCGATGTGCTCAAAACCGAGCCCAAAGATATAGTAAAGGGGCAGGGCTATAAGGTGGTGGCTAATCTGCCTTACTACATCACCTCGCCCGTACTGCGCCACTTTCTGGAGGCCAGCGTTAAACCGCAGACGATGGTGGTCATGGTGCAAAAGGAGGTCGCCGAGGCCATCGCCGCCAAACCGGGCGATATGAGCCTCTTAAGCGTCAGCGTCCAGTTTTACGGCAGTCCTGAGATAATAAGCACCGTTCCCCCCGAATCGTTTTACCCCGCCCCCGAGGTCAGCTCGGCCATAGTG
>JASFEJ010000035.1:0-11619 GCA_050124895.1 Dehalococcoidia bacterium | reverse complement strand
TAGGCGGCAAAGCCCGCCCCCAGCCCGATAAAAAGCCCCGCCACCATATAGTCCACCAGCCAGCCAATCCCCATACCGATAAAAAGGCCAGCGGGGATAAAGATTCCCCCGTAGGTGTTTCTTCTGCTCTTCTTTCCCTTTTCAGCCATTTCGCCCCCCGTCTCTTTTCGTTTATTTTATAAGTCTGCCAGCTAAAGTCGTTTTCGCAACTCGACCAGAAATATGTCCACTATCCACCAGATGATGCCGGCCTGATGTTCTCTTTAAAATACTTATTGGTAACTGACACTGCCAGAAAGAATATTGGCTTATCAACCTTAACCACCCTCAACGGACAATGCCTCAGTCCCTTAGGGATAAAGATAAGGCAGCTATTTTTGAGAATATATTTTTCGTCTTCCATCCAAAACTCTACTTCTCCGCCCAAATCGTGAGGGTCTTGTGGGTCGCTACCGAAAAAGCCTATGACCTCATCAAAATCATGTGTATGAGATGGAGTGCCTTCTATCTCTGTGGCTTTCCAATACCAAGAACTAATTATGGTAGGAGCCCCTTCTATTACCCAATCTTCTAACCATAATATACGTGTTGCCCTCTCGTTATACTCGGCGGCTTTTTTTCGTATGTCCTCCGGTAGTTTTAAATCGGTCAGGATATATTTTTGGTATTTTAATTCAGCCATTTCGCCCCCCCGTTCACTTTTGGGTTCATTATACTACACCACCGTCATTCCCGCCCACACCATTGTCATTCCCGTGAAAACGGGAATCGAGGTAATAGACCAAAGCCGCTGGATTCCCGGGTCAAGCCCGAGAATGACACCCCCACTCCCAAACGAAAAGAGACACCTTTTAAAGTGCCTCTTTATAGTTCGACTAATACCTAATCTGAAACAGGTCAAGCCCTCGACCATTAGTACGGCTAAGCTAAATACATTACTGCACTTACACCTGCCGCCTATCAAACAAGTAGTCTACTTGCGGTCTTACCCCCACCGGCAAGCCGATGGGGCAGGAGATATAATCTTGGGGCGAGCTTCGCACTTAGATGCTTTCAGCGCTTATCCCAACCAGACTTAGCTACCCAGCGATGCTCCTGGCGGAACAGCTGGCACACCATTGGTCTGTCCCTCTCAATCCTCTCGTACTAGAGAGAGCCCCCCTCAAATCTCCGGACGCCCACGACGGATAGAGACCGACCTGTCTCACGACGGTCTGAACCCAGCTCGCGTGCCGCTTTAACCGGCGAACAGCCGGACCCTTGGGACCTGCTTCAGCCCCAGGATGCGACGAGCCGACATCGAGGTGCCAAACCTTGCCGTCGATGTGAACTCTTGGGCAAGATAAGCCTGTTATCCCCGGGGTAGCTTTTATCCGTTAAGCCACGGCCCTTCCACACGGAACCGTGGGATCACTTTGCCCTGCTTTCGCACCTGCTCGACTTGTAGGTCTCGCAGTCAAGCCCCCTTATACCAATACGCTCTATGGGTGATTTCCATCCACCCTGAGGGGACCTTTGGGCGCCTCCGTTACCTTTTAGGAGGCGACCGCCCCAGTCAAACTACCCACCAGACACTGTCCCCCTGCTTGATCAGGGGTTAGAGGCTAAACTCACCAAGAGTGGTATTTCAACGTTGGCTCCACCGAGGCTGGCGCCCCGGCTTCAAAGCCTCCCACCTATCCTACACATGATGAGTCCAGACCCAGTGCCAAGCTGTAGTAAAGCTCCACGGGGTCTTTTTGTCCTGTCGCGGGTAACCCGCATCTTCACGGGTATTTCAATTTCACCGAGTCCCTCGTTGAGACAGCGCCCAAGTCGTTACACCTTTCGTGCGGGTCGGAACTTACCCGACAAGGGATTTCGCTACCTTAGGACCGTTATAGTTACGGCCGCCGTTCACTGGGGCTTCAGTTCGGTGCTGCCGATTAAAAACCATGACACCTCTCCTTAACCTTCCAGCACTGGGCAGGTATCAGCCCCTATACTTCAGCTTTCGCTTTTGCAGAGACCTATGTTTTTGTTAAACAGTCGCTTGGGCCTGTTATGTGCCACCCTTATAAAGGGCACCCCTTATTCCGAAGTTACGGGGTTAGATTGCCGAGTTCCTTAACGAGGGTTATCCCGATCACCTTGGGACTATTATCCCTACCTACCAGAGTCGGTTTGCGGTACGGGCGCTTCTGCTTCAAAAGCAACGAGGCTTTTCTTGACGGCTTGGGGTCGGCCAAGTCACTTTGGGTCTCCCCTCAACTTCCCCCCATCTTCAGCTATAATATCTGGGGTGGATTTACCTGCCCCAGCATCACCTATAATGAGGGACGCACCATGTCCGTTAGGCACGCTTGGCCTACCCTCCCGTGTCCCCCCTTTGCCTCCACAGAAGCGGTACGGGAATGTTGACCCGTTGTCCATCGCCTACGCCTTTCGGCCTCGGCTTAGGCCCGACTAACCCTACGCGGATTAACCTTCCGTAGGAAACCTCAGGTTTTCGGTGGGCGTGTTTCTCACACGCCTTACGCTACTCATGCCGGCATTCTCACTTCCCTAAGCTCCACCATTCCTCACGAAACGGCTTTATGGCTTAGGGAACGCTCCCCTACCATCCTAGCAAGCTAGAATCCATAGCTTCGGTGGCGGACTTTAGCCCCGTTGGATTGTCGGCGCAGCACCACTCAACCAGTGAGCTGTTACGCATTCTTTAAAGGGTGGCTGCTTCTAAGCCAACCTCCTGGCTGTCTGGGCAATCCTACTTCCTTGCCCACTTAGTCCGCGCTTAGGGACCTTAGCTGATGGTCTGGGCTGTTTCCCTCTCGACTACGGAGCTTATCCCCCGCAGTCTCACTCCCGGGCTTAAGGTTAATGGCATTTGCGGTTTGGTTGGAGTTGGTAAGCTGCTTGCCCCCGAGTCCATCCAGAGCCCTACCTCCATTAACTAATACCCGAGGCTGCACCTCAATGCATTTCGGGGAGAACCAGCTATCACCGGGTTCGGTTGGCATTTCACCTCTACCCACAGCTCATCTGACAGTTTTGCATCACTGACCAGTTCGGGCCTCCACTTCGATTTTATCGAAGCTTCACCCTGGCCATGGGTAGCTCACCCGGCTTCGGGTCTAATCCGTGCAACAAAGTCGCCCTGTTAGGACTCGCTTTCGCTGCGGCTCCGTCACGTAAGTGACTTAACCAGCCACACAGATTAACTCACCGGCTCATTCTTCAATAGGCACGCCGTCAGAGCCCTTAAAGGACTCCTCCGACTGCTTGTAGGCACATGGTTTCAGATTCTATTTCACTCCCCTCCCGGGGTTCTTTTCACCTTTCCCTCACGGTACTGGTTCACTATCGGTCATCAAGGGTATTTAGCCTTGCCCTGTGGTCAGGGCAGATTCCCACAGGATTTCTCGTGTCCCGTGGTACTTAAGTACAGACCAGGAGCTTACCCCTTTCGTTTACGGGACTGTCACCCTCTATGGTTACCCTTTCCAGGGACCTTCAACTAGGGTTGGGTTTGTAACTCCTCGACCCATTCTGAGCTAAAGTCCGGCCTGACTTGCAACCCCCCATAAGCATAGGCCTCAGAGCCGTTAGGCTTATGAGGTTTGGGCTTTTCCCTTTTCGTTCGCCACTACTCAGGGAATCTCTCTTGATTTATTTTCCTCAGGGTACTGAGATGTTTCACTTCCCCTACTTACCTCCACCCAGCCTATGTGTTCAGCTGGGGGTACTCAAGGTTCACTTGAGTGGGTTGCCCCATTCGGATATCCACGGCTAAGCTTGCTAGGCAGCTGACCGAGGCTTATCGCAGCCTTGCTACGTCCTTCATCGGCCCTTGATGCCAAGGCATCCACCACATGCCCTTTCCCGCTTGACCTGCTTCAGATTTGATATTAGTCGCTTTAAGATATTCAATTGTTAAAGTGCTTAATACATAACTAAACGGCTTGGCGATTTGCACCAAGCCGTTCTTGGTTAAATCACCAAAGACCCTAGTTATGTATCAACGCTATTCATAGGCAGCCAAATACTAACACACCACTGCCCCTTTGTCAAGATGATTTATTCATAAATTCCCTTTAAATTTCAGGTATTAGTTATTGACAGCTAGACGCTGGCTGTGGTAGTATATCCTGTTGTCGTTTGCTATTTTCGGCTGACAGTTAAAGATTGAAATTTTTTAAGGGCTCAATCAGCAACGTCAGCTTGTGATGGATGAGCTATGGCTCATCCATTTAAATTGTGTCAAGCAGGAGGAAAGATAAAAAGTGCCCACGGTTAACCAGTTAGTGCGCAAGGGGCGCACCCGGGCGATTAAGAAGACTAAGGCGCCCGCGTTGCTCCTCAGCTATAACGCGCTGCGCAACAGAATGGTCACGGGGAAGGGTTCCCCGCAGAAGCGCGGGGTCTGTGTGCAGGTTAAGACCACCACCCCCAAGAAGCCTAACTCGGCGTTGCGCAAGATAGCGCGCGTGCGCCTGACCAATCAAATAGAGGTTACGGCTTATATCCCCGGCGAGGGGCATGAGCTTCAGGAGCACTCGGTTGTGCTTATCCGCGGCGGGCGGGTCAAGGACCTGCCCGGCGTTCGTTATCATATTATCCGTGGCGCTCTGGACGCCACCGGTGTGGCTAATCGGCGTCAGGGGCGCAGTAAGTACGGAAGTAAACGGGCTGCTAGAGGCATGGTCGTGGAGGAGGCACCGGCGGTGGAGGCGGCGACTGAAGCGGCGGCTGAGGAATAGGAGAGAGAAATGCCAAGGCGGTCTCGTGCCACCAGAAGAGAAATATCCCCTGACGCTAAATATCACAATGAAATCGTCGCCCGGTTGATTAACCGGATTATGAGGTGGGGGAAGAAGGGTCGGGCTGAGGAAATAGTCTACGGCGCCCTCGACCTCATGCAGAGTAAAGGCGCCAAGGAACCAGCCGCCACCCTGGAGTTGGCGGTGAAGAACGCCACCCCCCAGCTTGAGGTCAAACCCCGCCGCGTCGGTGGCGCTACCTATCAGGTGCCGGTTGAGGTTCGCCCGGAGCGGGCCTTATCTCTGGCTTTGCGCTGGCTGGTGGCCTCCGCCCGGGCCCGGGGCGGCAAGTCTATGGCGGAGAAGCTGGCGGCGGAACTGAGTGAAGCCGCGCGGGGAGAGGGCACAACCATAAAGAAGCGTGAGGATACCCACAAGATGGCTGAGGCCAACCGGGCCTTTGCCCATTATCGTTGGTAGAGGACTAGGAAGATGACGAGGAGTTTCCCTTTAAATAAAATACGCAATATTGCCATTATCGCTCATATTGACGCGGGTAAGACCACCGTCACCGAGCGCATACTGTACCACACCGGTCGCACCTATAAAATAGGCGAGGTCGATGAGGGCACGGCGGTGATGGACTGGATGGAGGAGGAGAGGAAGAGAGGTATTACCATCACGGCGGCGGCGACCACCTGCCACTGGCAGGAGCACCGCATCAACATCATCGATACCCCCGGCCATGTCGACTTCACCGCCGAGGTGGAGCGCAGCCTGAGGGTGCTTGATGGTGGGGTGGTGGTCTTCGATGCCGTGGCCGGTGTCGAGGCGCAGTCGGAGACGGTATGGCACCAGGCGGATAGATATAACGTTCCCCGCATCTGTTTCATTAATAAGATGGACCGGGTGGGGGCTGATTTTGAGCGTACCGTTGCTATGATTGAAGAGATGCTCAGGGCTAAACCACTGCTGGTGCAGTTGCCCCTGGGCAAGGAAGATTCCTTCGAGGGCGCCATCGACCTGGTGGAGAACAAGGCCTGGCATTTCGAAGACGACCTCAAAGAGCCGCCCGTTGAGGTGGCTATCCCCGAGTCGGAGCAGGCCAAGTGCGCCCAGGCCCGCCAGACGCTTATCGAGAAGCTGGCCGAGAGCGACGACCAGATACTGGCCCTCTATCTCGAAGGTGCCACCATTTCTTCCCAAGATTTGAGGCAGGCTCTAAGACGGGTAACCCTGGCGGTTAAAGGGGTGCCCGTTCTTTGCGGTAGTGCCCTGAAGAACAAGGGCGTGCGCCCCCTGCTCGACGCTATTGTCAACTACCTGCCTTCGCCGGAGGATATGCCCCCGGTGAGGGCTATTGATACCAGAGTGGGAGGCGAAGTCGCTCGTCCGCCCAAGGACGACGCCCCCTTCTCGGCGCTGGCCTTCAAGGTGGTCTCCGACCCCTTCGTCGGTCGTCTGGTCTATTTTAGAGTCTATTCGGGCACGGTAAAGGTCGGCACCCAGGTCTTAAACTCCACCCGCGGCAAGCGGGAGCGCATCGGCCGCCTTTTGCGGATGCACGCCAACCGGCGGGAGGAGGAAGAAGAGGTGGGCGCCGGCGCTATTGTGGCTACCCTGGGGCTTAAAAATACCTTTACCGGTGATACCCTCTGCCATTACTCCCAGCCCGTGCTCCTGGAAGCCATCCGCTTCCCCGAGCCGGTAATCTCGGTATCCGTCGAGCCCAGGACCAGAGCCGACCAGGACAAGCTGGGGGGAGCCCTGCAGCGGCTGACCGAGGAAGACCCCACCTTCCGCGTGAATTACGACCAGGAGGCGGGGCAGACGGTTATCTCGGGTATGGGCGAGCTCCACATGGAGTTTTTGGTGAGCCGTTTGGTCAGCGAGTTCGGGGTTGAGGCCAAGATTGGCAAACCCAAGGTATCCTATAAAGAGACGATTACCGCCCCCGTCGAGGTGGAGGGCAAGTTCATCCGCCAGAGCGGCGGGCACGGCCAGTACGGGCATGTCTTTATCAAGCTCGAGCCCATGGAACGGGGTGGCGGCTTTCAGTTCTTCGAACGCATCAAGGGCGGGGCTTTGCCCAAACAGTATATTCAAGCCGCCGAGGTCGGCATCAAAGAGGCTATGGAGACGGGGGTGGTGGCCGGCTATCCCGTGGTGGATGTCAAGGCCACCCTCTACGACGGTAGCTATCACGAGGTCGACTCCTCGGACATCGCCTTTAAGATGGCCGGCTCCATGGCGCTGCGGGACGGCGTGGCTAAGGCCAAGCCTGTGCTGCTCGAACCAATAATGAAATTGGAAATAGTTGCCCCGGAGACCTTCCTTGGTGATATAATGGGAGACCTCAACTCGAGACGGGGACAGATTGAGTCCGTCGGGGCGCGCGACGTGATGTCGGTTATTCGCGCCCTGGTGCCGCTGGCCGAGACCTTCGGCTACGCCACCAATCTCCGCTCGTTGACCCAGGGCCGGGCGGCTTACTCGCTTGAGTTCGACCATTACGACCAAGTACCGGCCGAGCTGGCCGACCAGATAACGGGAAAGGCGATGGCTAGATAAAAGAGGACAAACATGCCGAAACAGAAGATACGCATTAAGCTAAAGGGTTACGACCACAAGATTCTCGACCTCTCGGTGGAGCAAATCGTGGCCGCCGTGGAGAGGACAGGGGCGGTGGTGGTGGGACCGGTGCCGCTGCCCACCCGTATCCAGAAGTTCAGCGTCATCCGTTCCCCATTTATCGACAAGGACTCGCAGGAGCAGTTCGAGATTCGGACGCACAAAAGACTAATCGACATCGTGGAGATGACATCCAAGACCATCGACGCCCTGAGCAGCCTCAACCTCCCCGCCGGGGTGGAGATAGACATCAAGTCATAGGTTTAAGATATGGTTACAGGCATTATCGGCAAAAAGCTAGGCATGGCGCAGGTCTTCGCCGAATCGGGTGAAGCCGAGGCGGTGACCGCTATTCAAGCGGGCCCTTGCGTGGTGACCCAGCTCAAAACGGATGATAAAGAAGGCTATAAGGCTGCCCAGCTCGGCTTTGGGGAGACCAAGAAGCTCAACTCCCCCCAGAAGGGGCACCTCAAGAAGCTGGGGAAGTTCCGATACCTTCGGGAGTTCAGAGTGGCTGACACCGAAGGGGTTAAGGTTGGCGATAAGATTGACGTGGGGCTGTTCAAGGAAGGCGACCTGGTTGATATTACCGGGGTCACCAAGGGCAAGGGCTTTGCCGGCGTGGTGAAACGGTACGGTTTCGCCGGCGGCCCCAAAACCCACGGGCAGTCCGACCGCCACCGCGCCCCCGGCTCTATCGGGGCGACGACCTCGCCGGGTAGAGTGCTTAAGGGGAAGCGCATGGCGGGACATATGGGAAGCGACCGGGTGACGGTGCGTCACCTCAAGGTATATAAAGCCGACCCGGAGCGCAACCTGTTACTGGTCAAGGGGGCTGTCCCCGGCGCCAGAAACGGGCTGGTGCTCATCGAGAAACGGGAGGGGAAGAAATAGAGACAGTGGAAGTACCGGTTTACAGCCTCACTGGTGAGGTAGTTAAGAACATCGAGCTGAGCGACAGCGTTTTCGCCGTTCCTTTTAACGAGGCGGTGGTACACCAGGCGCTGGTCAGGCAGCGGGCCAACGCCCGACAGGGCACGGCCAGCACCCAGACCCGCGGCGAGGTGACCGCCAGCACGGCCAAGCTGTTTCGCCAGAAGCATACCGGTCAGGCGCGGGCGGGCAGTCGCCGCTCGCCGATAAGGCGGGGGGGCGGTGTCACCTTCGGGCCCAAGCCCAGGGACTACCGCCAGGACATGCCCAAGAAGATGCGCCAGCTGGCGATAAGGTGCATGCTCTCGGCCAAGGCCAGAGACGCTGAGCTAAAGGTCATGGAAGAGCCCCAGTTCGACCAGCCCAAGACCAAAGAAATGGCCGGGGTGCTGGCGGCGTTGGGGATTAATTCCTCAGCCCTTATCGTCACCGATATGCCCGAGGAGAACTTTATCAAGTCGGCACGCAACCTGGCGGGGGTTAGGACAATGCCCGCCCATACCTTGAGTGTGGCCGACCTTTTGTCCTACAAAATGCTACTAATGACGGAGTCGGCGGTGCGCCGCGCCGAAAGAATCTGGGGGGGTGGCCATGAATCTGTCTGAGGTATTGCGCCGTCCCCTGGTAACGGAGAAGAATACCGCCATCCAGGCGCCTCAGGGCAAATACGCCTTTGAGGTCGCTGTGGGGGCGAACAAGGATTTGGTCAAGCAGGCGGTGGAGAAGGCTTTCAAGGTGGATGTAATCAAGGTCAACGTGATGACGGTACCGGGAGGGCGGCGGACGATACGGGGTAGAAAGATAGAGTCACCTTCTTGGAAGAAGGCCATCGTCACGCTGAAACCCGGCGATAAAATAGAAATATTTGAGGGGGTATAGGTGCCACTAAAGCAATACCGTCCCACATCCCCCGGCAGGCGGGGCATGACCGGTTCCAGCTTTGAGGAGATAACCAAAGCCAAGCCGGAAAAGTCGCTGCTGGCGCCTAAGAAAAGGAAGGCGGGACGGAGTAACCAGGGAAAGATAACGGTGCGTCACCGCGGCGGCGGCGCCAAGCGACGGCTGCGCGTACTGGACTTTAAGCGCGATAAGCCGGGCGTCCCGGGCCGCGTGGCCGCCATTGAATACGACCCCAACCGCTCGGCTCGTATCGCTCTCATCCACTACGCCGATGGGGACAAGCGTTACATACTCGCCCCCAACGAGCTTAAGGTGGACGACAGCATAAAGTCGGGCCCCGATGCTGAGGTAAAACCGGGCAACGCCCTGCCCTTAAAGCAAATCCCCACCGGCACCATGATACACAACATCGAGATGGTGGTGGGGAAGGGGGGCCAGCTGGTGCGCAGCGCCGGTGTTGCCGCCCAGCTGATGGCTAAGGAAGGAAAATACGCGCTGGTGCGCCTGCCCTCGGGTGAGATGAGGCGACTCAGCATTGATTGCCTGGCCACTATCGGCCAGGTGGGTAATATCGACCATCGTAGTGTTAATCTGGGCAAGGCGGGCCGCAAGCGCTGGATGGGCTGGCGGCCTACGGTCAGGGGTTCGGCGATGAATCCCAGCGACCACCCCCACGGGGGTGGGGAGGGTAGAGCCCCGATAGGCCTGCCCGGACCGAAGACACCCTGGGGTAAGCCGGCCATGGGCTACCGGACGCGCAAGGCTAAGGCTTCCGACAGGATGATTGTCAAACGTAGAGGGAAGTGACATAATGTCAAGGTCAACCAAAAAGGGTCCGGCGATTGACGCCAAGCTGCTCAAGAAAGTGGAGGCACTGAACCGCTCCGGGGAAAAGGCGGTGATAAAGACCTGGTCGCGCTGGTCTACCGTCCTGCCCCAGATGGTGGGTCTGACCATCGGCGTCCACGACGGGCGGCGGCACGTGCCCATCTTCATCACCGAGAATATGGTGGGGCACAAGCTGGGCGAGTTCGCCATATCCCGAACCTTCCGGGGCCACGGCTCCAGGGGGGAGAAGGTGACCCAGGTAAGGAAGAGGCCTTAAGAGTATAAATGGAAGTAAGAGCTGTATCTAAAGATACCGGCATATCGCCGCGCAAGGTACGCCCGCTGGTGGATATGGTAAGGGGCAAGAAAGTGGACGAGGCATTAACCCTGCTTCAGTTCACGCCCACCCCCACCGCCCGCGTGGTGGCCAAGGTAGTGAAATCGGCGGCGGCTAACGCCGAGAATAATTTTCAGATGGAGCCGGCCGACTTGAGGATTGTAAATATCTTCACCGGTGAGGCCAGGACGCTAAAGCGGTTCCGCGCCCGGGCTCGGGGGCGAGCCAGCCGCATCTTGAAGCGTTCCAGCCATATTACCGTCGTTGTCAGCGAGGAGGCAGAATAATTGGGTCGTAAGGTCCACCCGTTCGGTTTCAGGCTAGGGGTCGTGCGCAACTGGCAGGCCAAGTGGTTTGCCGAGGATAACTATATCGACTTCCTGCAGGAAGACCTGCAGCTGCGGAAAGCTATCGCCGCCGGCTATGCCGAAGCCGGCATTTCCCTGGTCGAAATCGAACGCCAGGCTAATAAAGTAGCCATAACCATCCATACCGCCCGCCCCGGCGTCGTCATCGGGCGAGGGGGGCAGCGGGTCGATGAGATGAGGGCCAAGCTGGAGGAGCTTATCGGCAAGAGGATTCAGCTGAGTATCCTGGAGGTCCAGCAGCCCGAGCTGGATGCCTTCCTGGTGGCTAGGTCGGTCGCCGACCAGATTGAGCACCGGGTGGCTTTCCGCCGGGCGATGAAGCAGGCCATGTTCCGCACCATGCAGGCCGGAGCCAAGGGCATGAGAATCAGTTGCTCGGGCCGGCTGGGTGGTGCCGAGATAGCCCGCCGCGAGGTCATGCACCAGGGGCAGGTGCCCCTGCATACGCTGCGGGCCGATATCGACTATGGCTTTACCGAGGCGCGAACCACGCTGGGGCGAATCGGGGTCAAGGTCTGGGTCTATCGGGGCGATATTCTCCCCGAGACCACCCGGCCCGAGGCCGAAGAAGCCCCCGAAGCCGCTGAGGAAGCGGCTAAGCCCCCGCCAGCGCCGCCGAAGCGGGAAAGGGCGAAGGCCGCCGCTAAGGAAGAGCCTGAGGTGAAGCCGGAAGCGGTCGCTGAAGAAAAGCCAGAGACAAAGGCAGAAGCCGCCGTCGAAGAAAAACCAGAGGCAAAAGCGGAAGCCGCCGTCGAGGAAAAACCTGAGGCGAAAGCGGAAGCGGTTGCTGAGGAAAAACCTGAGGCGAAAGCGGAGACGGTCGCCGAGGAGAAACCGGCCAAGAAAGCGGCCAAGCCTAAGAAGGCTGCGGCTGCGAAGAAGG
>JASFEJ010000034.1:0-11632 GCA_050124895.1 Dehalococcoidia bacterium | reverse complement strand
CCGCGCCTGCTCTTCCCAGTTCAGCTTCTTGCGGGCGATGGCCATTTTTCGGTCCCTTTCGGCGGCGCCCTTGACGCCTTTAGCGATGTCGGCGGCGTGGGCGGCGATACGCGAGGCGATAACGCCCTCTCTGACGTCGTCGGGGTCGGGTAGAGAGAGGTGCTCGGCGGGGGTTACGTAGCAAAGGAAGTCGGCGCCAGCCGCGGCGGCGATAGCCCCGCCAATAGCCCCGGTGATGTGGTCGTAGCCGGCGGCGATATCGGTAACCAGCGGCCCCAGCACGTAGAAGGGCGCCCCCTTACAGATAGCCTTTTCCAGCTTGACGTTGGCTTCGATATGATTCAGGGGCAGGTGCCCGGGGCCCTCGACCATCGCCTGGACGCCAGCCTTTCGGGCTCGCTCGACCAGCTCGCCGATAGCCAACAGCTCCTCAACCTGAGCCTGGTCGGTGGCGTCGGCCAGGCAGCCGGGGCGCATGCCGTCGCCTAGACTAAGGGTGACGTCGAACTCCCTGGCTATCTCCAGTAGTCGGTCGTAGTGCTCGTAGAGGGGGTTTTCGCGGTCGTTGTGCAGCATCCAGCCGATGAGAAAGGCGCCGCCCCGCGAGACGACATCGGCCACCCGGCCCTGCTGCTTGAGACGGTCAATAGCGGCGCGGGTAACACCGCAGTGCACCGTCATAAAATCAACGCCGTCTCTGGCGTGCTCCTCAATGGCGTTAAAAATGTCCTCCACGCCCATCTTAACGATGGCGCCGTGGTTAGTGATGGCTTCGATTCCAGCCTGGTAGATGGGCACCGTGCCTATGGGCAGGGTGCTGGCGGCGATGATGGCTCGCCGAATGGCCGATATATCACCGCCGGTGGAGAGGTCCATAACGGTGTCGGCGCCGCTTTCGGCGGCTACCTTGAGCTTTTCCAGCTCGGTGTCCCTATCGCCGAAGTCGGATGAGGTACCGATATTGGCGTTGACCTTGGTCTTTAAGCCCTGGCCGATGCCGCTAGGTACGAGGTTTTCGTGCCTGATATTGGTCGGAATGACTATCGTACCCTCAGCCATACCCTGCCGAATAAACTCCGCCTCTAATCCTTCGTGCTCGGCTACCAGGCTCATCTGCGGGGAGATCTTGCCTTCTCTAGCCATTTCCAGTTGTGTCATGGCTACCTCCTCCGAAAAACAATAAAACCAAGGGCTTTTTAAGGCGGTCAAACTAGTCCCTTGGTCTCTTTAGTTGCTTCCCTCCGCTCGTATTACCGAGGTCAGGTTCCAAGGGTTGGCGCTTAAATCCGCCTCTCAGCCTTTTATAGCACCCCTAGCTGTATTCAGTTATTGTCTGTATAAGAAAATATAGCATAAAGGGGAGTTAAATGCAAAGGGGGGGCACTAGCTGGCTTTCTTGAGGCCGACCTCAAGCCGCTTAATGTCTACGGGAAGTCCGAAGTATGTTTTTCGTCCCACTTTTAGTTTTGCGAGAAACTTCTTCTTCTCGAGTGCCCATACAGACCATCCTATGGCCGTGTCTTTTACATCATGAAGTTCTCTGAGCGTCTCAGGGTCATCTTGAGGGAAAACTTCCCCTTTGTGGCGCTCGAAGAAGCCCAAAACCTTCTTCTGAAGGGGCGGTAGTGTATCCCTTGCTTTTTTCTCGCTATTTTTCCTAATAAGTTCCTTAATTTTCACTTAAAATCACCTCCATTACACTTATATTTACATATTATATCACTTAAATTTTACTTGTCAAGTGCTTATTAATGCTTACCCTTTAAGCGCCTTATTTCTAAAGAAAAGGTGGTATAATTCCAGCTATGGAAAGACTTAAAGTGGGGGCGAAAAAACTGGGCATTAAGCTTAGCTCAGAGCAACTTGAGCAGTTTGACGCCTATTACCACGAACTGGTGGACTGGAACCAGAGCGTGAACCTGACGGCCATCACCGATTATGAAGAGATGCAGCTTAAGCACTTTCTCGATTCGTTGACGATAGCTTTAGCCTGGCCGTGCAGGGACGGCAGCGTTATTGATGTCGGCACGGGCGCGGGTATACCGGGAATACCGCTTAAAATTGCCTTTCCAGGCATAAAGCTGGTCTTGCTTGAGGCTACGGCTAAAAAGGTTTCCTTTTTGCATCACATCAGAGAGAAGTTGGGCCTAAACGACGTTGAAATCATCGTGGGGCGGGCGGAGGATGTCGCCCACGTGCCTGACTACCGGGAGTGCTTTGAGCTGGTGCTCTCGCGGGCGGTGGCGCCGCTGCCCACGCTGGTGGAGCTGACCCTGCCTTTTTGCGCCCGCGGCGGCAGCTTCATCGCCCCGAAGAAGGGGAGCGTTGACGAAGAGGTTAAGAGTGCCGATGGCGCCATTAAGCTCTTAGGCGGTAAGCTGCGCACGATAGAAGAAATCATGCTTGATGGACTCGCCGACGAGCGCTATTTAGTCGTCATCGATAAGGTAGCGGCGACGCCTGAAAAATACCCACGCCGCCCCGGTGTGCCTGGCAAAAGGCCGCTTTGAGTTGCCAACTATTTTAAACAAGAGTAAAATACTGCTATGAAGAGTCAAAATCAGGAAAAAGGTAGAGAAACCGGCACCTGGAAGGTGAAGACGGGCCTGGCCCAGATGCTAAAGGGCGGGGTTATTATGGACGTGGTCACCCCTGAGCACGCCCATATCGCCCAGGAAGCGGGCGCCTGCGCCGTGATGGCGCTGGAGAGGGTGCCCGCCGACATTCGCGCCGCCGGCGGCGTCGCCCGCATGGCTAACCCGACCATCATCGAGGCTATCATGAAGGCGGTCTCGATACCGGTGATGGCTAAGTGCCGCATCGGGCACTTTGTCGAGGCTCAGGCGCTGGAAGCGCTGGGCGTGGACTATATCGACGAGTCTGAGGTATTGACCCCCGCCGACGAGAGCCATCACGTCTGGAAGCACGATTTTAAGGTCCCCTTCGTCTGCGGCTGCCGTGACCTGGGTGAGGCACTGCGTAGAATCGGGGAAGGGGCGGCTATGATACGCACCAAGGGCGAGGCCGGCAGCGGTAATATCGTCGAGGCGGTGAGGCACATGCGGGCGGTTATGGACGGCATCCGCCAGCTGGTGAACACGCCTAAAGATGAATTGATGGCGGCGGCTAAAGAGCTACAAGCCCCCTTTGAGCTGGTCGCCGAGGTGCATAAAATAGGCAAGCTGCCCGTGGTTAACTTCGCTGCGGGTGGGGTGGCCACACCGGCCGACGCCGCCCTGATGATGCAGCTTGGCGCCGACGGCGTTTTCGTCGGCTCGGGCATCTTCAAGTCCAGCGACCCCGAAGCCAGGGCTAAAGCCATCGTAGAAGCCACCACCCACTACCAGGACCCCAAGATTATTGCCGAGGTCTCCAAGAATCTAGGCGAGGCTATGGCCGGACTGGACATAAAGCAGATACCCACCGAAGAACTGCTGGCGCAACGGGGGTGGTAAGATGAGAATCGGCGTCCTTGCTTCGCAGGGAGCCTTTGTCGAACATATCGCCGTATTACGCCAACTGAAGGTGGAGGCTTTGCCCGTCCGTCAGGCTCGGCAACTTAACGGCCTGGACGGGCTTGTTATTCCCGGCGGAGAGAGCACGACTATTACCAAGCTGATGGGCAGCTCTCATCTCACCGAGGAGATAAAGAAGCTGGCTAAAAGCGGCCTACCCGTATTCGGCACCTGCGCTGGCATGATTGTACTCTCCACCCCGAATTCCGACCGCGACGTAGAGCCCCTGGGGCTGATGGACATAATCGTCAAGCGCAACGCCTTCGGCCGGCAGGTAGACAGCTTTGAGACTGAGCTGGATATACCAGTGCTGGGTAAGAAGCCCTTTCCCGCCGTGTTTATCCGCGCCCCGCTAATCGAGAAGACGAATGGTGCTGTGGAAATACTGGCTCAGCTGGCCGACGGTACTATTGTCGCCGCCCGGCAGGGTAACCTGCTCGTGGCTGCCTTTCACCCCGAGCTGACCGACGACCTCAGGTTTCACCGCTATTTCCTGGATATGGTGGAGGCTAAATAAGTCTTTTAAGGAGGCGCCTTGCAGAAGGTAATCACCGATGACCTTGAGGCGATGGTGGACATCTTCCCCTCGCATATCAGCCAGCCGCTGCGCCGCCAGAAAGACATCAGCGAGCTTCTGGAGGTAGTCCTCGACCTGGGGCGCACTCCCGAAGCCCGTTTCTTAAAGCGTGAGGTGGTCCTCGGCTCCAAAGAGGTTAACGAGGCCGACATTGACCACGTAGCCTCACGGGTGAGCAGCTTCGGCGACGACAACCGCGCCGGCATCGAGCGCACGCTGCACCGTATCTCGGCCATTCGCAACCGCAAGGGGCGCATCATCGGGCTGACCTGCCGCGTGGGCCGGGCCGTACTTGGGACGATAAAGGTTATCGAGGACCTCATCCAGTCGGGTAAGAGCGTCCTCCTTTTGGGTCGCCCCGGTGTGGGCAAGACCACCATGCTGCGCGAGGTAGCCCGCGTTCTGGCCGACGACATTGACAAGCGGGTTATTATCGTGGATACCTCCAATGAGATTGCTGGCGACGGCGATATTCCCCACCCCGCCATCGGTCACGCTCGCCGGATGCAGGTAACCACGCCCACCATGCAGCACGCGGTCATGATTGAGGCCGTGGAGAACCACATGCCCGAGGTAATCGTCATCGACGAGATAGGCACCGAGCTTGAGGCCCAGGCGGCGCGGACCATCGCCGAGCGCGGCGTGCAGCTCGTGGGCACGGCTCACGGTAATACTCTAGAGAATCTTATGATGAATCCTACGCTGGCCGACCTCATTGGCGGTATTCAGTCGGTGACGCTGGGTGACGAAGAAGCCAAGCGAAGGGGCACCCAGAAGTCCATACTGGAGAGAACCTCGGCGCCTACCTTCGATATCGTCGTTGAGATACAGGACTGGGATAAAGTAGCTATTCACCCCGACGTCGGCGAGGCGGTTGACGCTCTGCTGCGGGGCAGCCCCATCGCCGCCGAGGTGCGCTGGCTCGACGAGTCGGGCGAGGTCAGAACTAAAAAAGAGGAGCCGGCGGCCAGGGAAAGACCTATTTCCATAAGGCCGCAGGCCGCGGGCAAGGCTATGCCCAAGCTCTACCTCTTCGGGGTAAACCGGGGACGGATTGAGCAGGTGGCTAAGGACATGCAGCTTCACCCCGAGGTCGTGGCTAACCTGAGTGAAGCCGACCTCTTCGTTACCTCCAAAGCCTACTACCGGCGCAAACCGCCCAAGGTCTGCGACGCCGAGGCCCTGAAGCTGCCGATATATGTCCTCAGAAGCAACACCCCGACCCAGATAAGGCAGCTTTTCGATAGCGTGTATCCTGGGGGTGGTGGCCGGCAAAACCGCCTTAAAATCGCTCTCAGTGAGGCTGAGGAGGCCGTGGGGCGGGTGAGAGGTGGGGAGGGGTCGATAGAATTAAGCCCGCAGAGCGCCTATATAAGGAGGCTGCAGCACCTGCTTGCCCAGCGCAGCCAGCTTGCTTCGCAGAGCACGGGCAAGGACCCTAACCGAAGGGTGAGAATATATAAGGGGTAAGGAGGGGCTTGATATGGGCGAGATGACGGTCAGCGAGTGGAATAAGAAGGGAGTCGCCTGGCTTGCGCAAGGCAGCTATGAAGACGCCCTGGAAGCCTTCAAACAGGCTGTCGAGCTGGACCCGCAGTTTGAGGGTGCCTGGTACAACAAAGGGGTTGTCCTGAGTAAGCTGGGCCGATATGAAGAAGCCCTGGAGGCTTTTATTGAAGTCACGGGGATAAACCCGAAGGATGCGGTTAGCTGGTATAACAAAGCGGAAATCCTGAAAGAGCTGGGCCGGTACGAAGAGGCACTGGATATCTATGACGCCGTCGTTGAGATAAACCCGCAGCACTTCGCTGCCTGGTACAGCAAGGGGATGCTGCTTAAAGAGCTGGGTAGGTACGAAGAGGCACTGGGCGCTCTCAACCATGCCGTGGAGATAAACCCGAATGACGTGGCGGCTTGCCATACCCGGGGAGACGTCCTGGCTACGCTGAAAAACCACGAAGAAGCGCTGGCCGCCTTTAGTAGAGTTATCGAGCTTGACCCTGAGGACGTGGCCGCCTGGTACAACCAGGGAGATGCCCTGAGAGAGCTGGGTAGGTATAAAGAGGCGCTGGATAGCTATAACACCGTTATTGAGATGAAGCCGCAGCACTTCGCCGCCTGGTATAAGAAGGGGGACGCACTCAAACAGCTGGGCCGCTACGAAGAAGCGCTTAACGCCTTTGATAAAGCCCTTGATCTTTACCCCAAAGATGCCCCCACCTGGTACGGCAAGGGGGATATCCTGAAGGCACTGGGCAGCTACGAAGAGGCGCTGGCTAGCTATGAAACCGCTATTAAGAGAGACCCGCGTAATTTCGCTGGCTGGTATAACAAAGGGGTGCTGCTCCGGGAACTGGGCAAGCACGAAGAGGCGCTGGCTGCCTTCGATAAAGCCGTTAAGCTCAACCCGCGTGATTTTGACACTTGGTATAGTCGTGGCCTGCTCTTAAAGCGGCTGAAGAGGACTGAGGAGGCGCTGGACGCCTTGGCTAAGGCCGTTGAGCTCGACCCGCAGAATGCGCCTGCCTGGCATGGCCAGGGGGATATCCTGAAAGCACTGGGCCGGCTCGAAGAAGCGCTGGACGCCTTCGACAAGGCCGTGGAGCTCAACCCGAGGGACGCCACCGCCCTCCATAGCCGGGGCAGCGCCCTGGCTAAGCTCAAGAGGCACGAAGAGGCGCTGGACGCCTTTAATAAGGCTATTGTGCTCGACCCGAAGGACGCTGAGGCCTGGTATAATAAGGGACTGCTGCTCAAAGAGCTGGAAAGGTATCGGGAGGCGCTGGACGCCTTTGACAGGGCCGTGGGGATGAACCCGCGCCACTTCGCCAGCTGGTGTAACAAGGGGATGCTGCTCGGTGAGCTAAAAAAGCACCGGGAGGCGCTGGCTGCCTTCAAGAAGGCTGTGGAGATAAACTCGCGTAATTCGGCGGCTTGGTACGGCCAGGGGGATGCCCTCAAAGCACTGGGCAGCTACGAAGAGGCGCTGGATAGCTACGAAGCCGCTATTGCCATCAGCCCGCGGCATTTCGCTGCCTGGTATAACAAGGGGATGCTGCTCCGGGAGATGGCCAGGTATGAGGAAGCGCTTTACGCCTTCGACAAGGCCGTGGAGATAAACCCTAAGGATGCCCCGGCCTGCCATAACCGGGGTGGTGCCCTGGCTATGCTCAGGAGGTTTGAAGAGGCACTGGAGGCCTTTAACAAAGCCGTTGAGCTCGACCCGCAGGATGCGGCGGCCTGGTACAACAAAGGGATTATACTGGAACAACTCGGCAATACCGACGACGCCCAGTCGGCTTATTCGCAGGCGGTTAAGATAGACCCCCAGTACGCCGAAATGCAGAGCTAGAGACGAGGTGCTAGATGTCCCTGTTCATCACCTTCGAGGGGGGGGAGGGGGGCGGCAAGAGCGTCCAGGCTAAGGCGCTCTACCGCAGACTCTCAAAGCTAAACATTCCCGTGCTGCTGACCCATGAGCCCGGCGGCACCCCCTTTGGCAAGAGAATAGGGCGCTGGCTGAAGTGGGCTGAAGATACCGATATATCACCGCTGACCGAGCTGATGCTGTTTAACGCGGCGCGTGCCCAGTCAGTGGCCGAGGTCATAAAACCGGCCCTGTCCAGCGGTAAGGTGGTCATCAGCGACCGCTACGCCGATTCCACCACCGTCTATCAGGGCTACGGGCGTAGTCTCGACCTGACCATGGTCAAGTCGGTAAACCGTTCGGCGACGCAGGGGCTGACGCCCGACCTGACCTTGCTCCTGGACGCGCCGGTGGAGACCTGTTTTGCTCGTAAGGGCGAGTCTAAACTAGACCGCTTTGAGCAGGAGGCCGAGGCCTTCCACAATCGGGTGCGCCAAGGCTATCTCAAACTGGCGAAAGAAGAGCCGGGGCGCTGGCTGGTGGTTGACGCCAGCCAGTCCAAGGCTAAAATAGCCGAGATTATCTGGCAGAGGGTGAGCCAGTTGCTCCCCAGGGCTTAAAAACGGCTATATTGTCCCCCTAACGACTTTCTATAGATACAGGAGTGCTTGATGGCCAAGATAGAGGTAATGACGGGCTATTCCCAGAACGGCCTGCCCTACGTGCGCCTGGGCGACAGCTCGCGTAAGATGATTATCTTCGGCGGGCTGGACTTCGAGCACAAGCCGCCGTCGGGCTTCAATCTCTACATGTGGAAGTCCAAATTCAAGAACCTGACCCGCGACTTTACCGTCTACCTGGTGAGCCGAAAGCCGGGGATGCCCCCGGGCTATACCTTTTGGGATATGTCCAACGACTACGCCGCGATGATAAAGGAGGAAATAGGCGCCCCCGTCGACGTCATGGGGCTGTCGACGGGAGGGGTTATCGCCCAGTATTTCGCCCTTGACCACCCCGAGCTTATCCGCCGCCTGGTGCTAGCCATGACCGGCTATCGTCTCACCGAGGAGGGCGCTGAGTTACAGATGCGCATGGGTGAGCTGGCGCACCAGGGTAAGTGGCGAGCGGCTTACGCCGCCATGATGGACGGTGTCTATCCGCCTGGATTCAAGAGATTCATCTTCAAGTGCCTGGTGCGGCTCTTCGGCGGCATGGGTGCGCCCGAAGACCCCTCGGACGGGCTCATCGAAATCGAGTGTGAGGACAAACATGATTTCTGGCGGAGGCTGCCCGACATCAAGGTACTCACGCTGGTCATCGGCGGCGACGAGGACTTCTTCTATCCCATCGCCGAGACGGCGGAGAGGATACCTAAGGCCAAACTGGTCCTCTATGAGGGTTACGGGCACAACGTTATCTTCAGTAAAGGCCGCCAGTTCGACAAGGATATCTGGGATTTTCTGACCGAGGGGGGCTAGAGATTGTCGCCGGAGCGGGTTACCGTGGCCATGAGTGGGGGAGTGGACTCGTCGGTGGCGGCGGCGCTTTTGAAGCAGGATGGTTACGAGGTCAGTAGCCTGTATATGGAGCTAGGGGCTGACATTATGTCTAATAAAATAGCTCTAGAAGATACCTGCCGTATGTTGGGTATACCACTATATGAGCTTGACCTGGAGGAAGATTTTAAACGGCTGGTTATCGATTACTTTTGTCTAGAATACGCTGGGGGACGGACGCCTAACCCCTGCGTGGCCTGCAATAAATATGTGAAGTTCGGCGTGCTACTAAAAAAGGCGTTGGAGATGGAGACAGACTATTTCGCCACGGGTCATTACGCCCGGACAGAAGCTACGCCAGGGGGCTATAGGCTGAAGAAAGCAGTAGACATAACCAAAGACCAATCCTACTTTCTGTACACTCTGGGACAAAAGCAGCTAGAGCACTTAGTACTGCCGCTGGGAGAGTTGACCAAGGAAAGGGTCAAAGAGATAGCTAAAGAGTTGGGTTTGCCCGCCAGTGAACATCGTGACAGCCAGGACGTTTGCTTCATCCCCGATAACGATTACCGGGCCTTTGTCGCTGAGCATGTCCCCCAGAGAGCCGGGGAAATAGTAGACATAAACGGAAGGTTTTTGGGCAAACACGAGGGGCTGACCGGCTACACTATAGGCCAGCGACAGGGCTTAGGACTGGCCTCGCCAGAACCGCTTTACGTGCTCAAAATAGATGCCGAAAATAATAAAATTATTGTCGGGAGCAGGGAACAGGCTTTACATAATGTGCTGGTTGCCCGTAACTTAAACTGGGTTTCGGGCCAATCTCTAGTAGAGCCGATGGAGGTGACGGCCAAGATTCGTTATAAGGCGCCCGAAGCCGCCGCTGAGCTATATCCCGTTGACGACGGCGTCGGAGTCCGCTTTGTCGAGCCGCAGTCGGCGGTGGCACCGGGGCAGTCAATAGTATTCTACCGGGGTGATGAGCTATTGGGTGGAGGGATAATTGATGCCGTCCTTTATTGAAGAAGAGCGAATGACAGCGAAAGGCTATCGCCTTATCGCCGGCGTTGACGAAGTGGGGCGGGGGGCACTGGCGGGGCCGGTGGTCGCCGCCGCCGTTATTTTGCCCAATAATATCGAGGCTGACTGGTTCGGCGAGGTCAGGGATAGCAAGCTGCTGGCTCCGGCTAAGCGCGAAATACTCTTTAGCCGTATCTACGAGGTGGCGGTTTCGGTGGGAGTGGGCATGGCGCCGCACTCCATTGTCGACAGCCAGGGTGTGGTCAGAGCCACCCGAATAGCCATGAAGCAGGCTATAGAGCAGCTTTCGCCCTCTCCGCAATCGCTGCTCATCGACTATATGCGCTTGCCCGAGGTCATGTTGCCCCAGAAGGGCATTGCCCACGGCGATAACCTCTGCTTTTCCATCGCCTGCGCCTCGATTATCGCCAAGGTAACCCGAGACCGAGAGATGCTGAAATTCGATGAACAATACCCCGGCTACGGAATGGCCCGGCACAAGGGCTACGGCACCCGACAGCACGTCGCTTGCCTCTGGCGGCTGGGCGCTTGTGCCATCCACCGCCGTAGCTTCCGCCCGGTGAGGGAGATAACACAGGGGATATTCAGCCAGACTGATATTTCAAAGGAGGGTTTTAATGGACAAGAAGGAGATACTGGACTTTTTGAACGCCAACCGGGATTGCTTCCTGGCCACGGTGGAGGGGGATAAGCCCCACGTGCGTGCTATAGGCATGGTTAAGGCCGACGAAGACGGCATCATCATCGAGACTGCCATCTTCAAAGATGTCTATAAACAGATGGTGGCTAACCCCAACGTGGAGCTTTGCTTCTATAACGCTAAGGAAGGCACCCAGATAAGGGTGAGCGGCGCCGTTGAGCCGGTGGACGACATAGAGCTGAAGAAAGAGATAGTCGTCATGCGGCCGTTCCTCAAGGAGCGGATAGCCAAAGGCGGCTACGAGGTCATGGGGGTCTTTCGGTTGAAGGGGCAGGCCTACGTCTGGAGTTTTCAGAACGTTGCCGAGCCTAAGAAATACGTTCAGCTGTGAAGTTAAATGAAGCGCCGGGAAACGGGTATACTGGGCGAAAAGCTGGCTAAGGACTACCTCAAGAAGCTGGGCTACCGCATCCGCCAGAGCAACTACCGCTGCCCCGAGGGCGAGGTCGACATCATCGCCGAGTACGGAGACTACCTGGTCTTTGTTGAGGTAAAGACCAGGCGCAGCCTTGAGTTCGGTAGCCCGGAGGAATCAATAACCGCCGAGAAGAGGGAAAAACTAAGGGCGGTGGCCGCCCACTACCAGCAGACGCACGATAAGCTGCCCCAACAGTGGCGCATCGATGTCGTGGCTATAGAGCTTGGTCCCAAAAACAAGCCTTCACGCATCGAACTCTTTGAAAATGCCGTAGGCGGGACTGAAGGCTTTTATCTTTAATTGGCCTGTGCTAGAATCTGCTTAAGATGCCAGACCAGAGACAGCGCATTATTGACGCTAACCTCAACCGCGCCGGCGAGGGGCTGCACCTTCTCGAAGAAATAGCGCGGATGGTGCTCAACGACGCGGCGCTGACACAGCAGCTGAAGGCTATCCGCCACGAAATCCTTAAGGGGGATTTAGCCTTTAACCAGCCGCTTGTCCAGTCGCGGGATTCG
>JASFEJ010000033.1:0-11632 GCA_050124895.1 Dehalococcoidia bacterium | reverse complement strand
GGACTGAATAGCTTGGGCGATATCGCCCAGCTGGGTCTGGCCGGTGAAGCCGAAGATTAAAGCCATGCCGAAGAGCAAAACCGCCGAAGCCACCGCGCCCAGTAAGAGGTATTTCAGGGCGGACTCGGTGGACTTTGGGTCTTTGAGGAAGCCAACCAGTATGTAGAGCGATATGCTGGTAAGCTCCAGCGAGATGTAGATGGAGATGAGCTCGGTGGTGGCCGCCATGAGCATCATGCCCAGCGCCGAGATGAGCACCAGGGCGTAGTATTCCCCCTGGAAGCGCTTGAGCTTGGCGACGTAATCCGTCGAGGCCAGTATGACCAGGGCGGCGATGACCAGGAAGAGCAGCTTGAAGAAGATAGCGAAGTTGTCCACCGCCATCATGCCGTAGAAGATGGACTCCGAGTCACCACCCCACATGGCGATGGCGAAGCCCGCCGAGACCACGATGCCGGCGATGCTGAGCGCCGCCAGCCACCACTTGTTCTTAAGAACCAGGTCGAGCAGGATGACCACCACGGCGGTGACCAGGAGGGTCAGCTCCGGCACAAAAAGCGGCGTAAATACCATCTCAGTGAACATCGCTTAAGCTACTTCACTCCTTTAGCCACCTAATAACCCCATCACGGGCGCCACGCCCATATTAATAACATCGGTCAGGATGGCCGGGTAGATGCCGACCAGCATAATCACGGCCACGAAGGCGAACATATAGACACGGTCGAGGACACTGGCGTCCTTGGCTTTATCGAATTTTTTCAGCGGCTCGCCGTAGAAGACCCGCTGCAGCATCCAGAGGATATAGCCCGCTGTAATGACGATACCGACTATAGCCAGTATGGTGGCCACCTGGATGCCGGGAGCGCCGCTGGTGAAGCTGCCGACAAAGACCAAAAACTCGGCGATAAAACCGCTGGTGGTGGGTAGACCCAAAGAAGCCACCCCGGCTATGGAGAAGACGACGACGATTATCGGCATCTGCCGGGCCAGACCGCCCAGCTTACGTAGGTCCCTCTCGCCGGCGTTATGCATCACTAAGCCCGCCATGGCGAAGAGCAGGCCGGTGATGACGCCGTGGCTGAACATCTGCAGCGCTGCCCCGGTGATGCTTATCTGCCCCAGGGCAAAGACGCCAAGCAAAACGTAGCCCATGTGGCTGATGCTGCTGTACGCAATCAGCCGCTTTAAGTCGGTCTGGCGCAGAGTGACCGCCGCCCCGTAGAGGACGCTGATGACGGCCAGTATTATCAGGGGCAGGGCGTAGTCCTGGGCCACGCCGGGAAAGATAGAGACGCAGACCCGAATCATACCGTAACCGCCCATCTTGAGCAAGGCCCCGGCCAGCACCACGCTCACCGCCGTGGGGGCGTCGGTATGGGCGTCGGGCAGCCAGCTGTGCAGCGGGAACACGGGCAGCTTGACGGCAAAGCCGACCAGGAGCAGGAAGAAGATGGCCGCCGCCGGCATGGCCGTCTGAATCATGCCCAAACCGCCCTGGGCTATCTCTACCATGCTCAAAGAGCCGGTGGTGAAATAGAGACTAAGTATGCCCGCCAGCATAAAGGCGGAGCCGAACAAGGTGTAGATAACGTACTTGATGGCCGAGTATTCTTTGCGCCCCGTGCCCCAGATAGAAATCAGGAAATACATGGGGATGACTTCTATCTCCCAGAAGAGGAAGAACAGAAGCAGGTCGAGGGAGCAGAAGACGCCTAAAATACTCGTTTCCAGGAGCAAAAGCCAGGCGAAGTACTCTCTGGGCCTCAAGTCAATCTTCCAAGAAATCAGGACCACCAGGAAACCGAGGAAGGCCATCAGTATCATCAGGGGCAGGCTCAGGCCATCAACGCCCAGGTGGTAGTTGGCGCCGATGGCCGGAATCCAGGAGATGCTCTCCTCGAACTGGATAGCGCTCGAGCCGCGGTCGAAGATGATAAAGAGATAGATGGACAGCGTCAGCGGAATGAAGGTAAAGACCGCCGCCAGCCACCTTACGCCGCGCGCCGAAAGTCTGGGGACAAAGGCGATGAGCAGCGCTCCCAGCGCCGGCAGGAAGATGATAGTGGTCAGCCAGTTAAAGTCCACCTAGATTAAGCTCCTTTTTTCTCCTTTAGCCAAAGATAAAGAAACAGGCGATAATAACGACAACGCCGATACCGATAAAGAGTCCGTATAATTGCAATTGGCCGCTGTGGGCTTTGCGCAGAGCCTTGCCCGCGTCCACCGCGGTGACGGCCACGCCGTTGACGGCGCCGTCGACCCCGTGGACGTCAAAGCCCTGCAGTCCGGCAAAAAAGCCCCTGAGCAGCACCTTGCCCACGAAGATTTTCTCGTAAAGTGTGTCGAGCCAGTATTTATTCAAGAAAAGCTTATATAACGGCTGGAACATCTGGCCGATTCTTTCCGCCGAAAGCCACTTCTTACTGTAGATGGCGTAGGCCAGGAATATACCCAGTCCCGCCAGTGCCAATGACATCCAGGGCAGGTAGTTGGTGAAGATGCCGAAAAAGCCCTCTAAAAAGCCTTTGGTCTCGCCATGCCCCATAAAGGCGCCGAAGCCGTTGTGGACGCCCCAGAAACCGGAGAATACGGCCAGGATGGCCAGCACCACCATGGGGGCAATCATCACCAGCGGCGATTCGTGGGGCTTATCGTGCCCTCCTTCACCGCCGCGGTATTCGCCGCCGAAGGTCATAAAGACGGCGCGGAACATATAGAAGGCGGTCATAAAGACGGTGATTATGGCCAGGATGAAGAGGATGACGTTGGCGTCCAGGGCGATAGCCAGTATTTCGTCCTTGCTCCAGAAGCCGGAGATGGGCCAGATGCCGGCCAGGCTTATCGAGCCGATGAGGAAGGTGGCGAAGGTCCAAGGCATGAATTTACGCAGCCCGCCCATCTTTCGCATGTCGAAGGTGCCGGTAGCGTGGTTAACGCTGCCCGCGCCCAAAAAGAGCAGAGCCTTAAAGAAGGCGTGGTTGAAGAGGTGGAACATGCCGATAGCCACGGCGGCTTTGGCCGCAACGACTGTTACCTCGCCCTCATGGAACAAGATTAAGCCCGCCGCCCCCAGCCCCAGCATCATATAGCCCAGCTGGCTGATGGTGGAGTAGGCTAGGACGCGCTTGATATCGTTCATCACCAGGCCCATGGTGGCGGCGAAGAGGGCGGTAAAGGCGCCGACGATAGCCACCGTATTAAGGGCCTCCAGCGAGTGGGCGAAGAGCGGGAAGGTGCGTGCCACTAAAAAGACACCGGCGGCGACCATGGTGGCGGCATGGATGAGGGCGCTGACGGGGGTGGGGCCCTCCATGGCGTCGGGCAGCCAGGTATGGAGCGGGAACTGCGCCGACTTGCCCACGGCGCCGGAAAAGATACCAATGGCCGCCCAGGTCAGGGTAGTGCCGGCAATGGCACCCGTCGCCGCCAAACTATGAAGCTGGTTGATATCGAGCGTGCCGGTGGTAAAGTAGATTAGCAAGATAGCCACCAGGAAACCGAAGTCGCCCAGGCGGGTAACGATGAAAGCCTTCTTGGCGGCGTTAGCCGCCGAGGGCTTGTGGAACCAGAAGCCGATGAGCAGGTAGGAGCAGAGGCCGACCATCTCCCAGAAGACATAGGTCAGGAGCAGGTTATCGGCCAGAACCAGCCCCAGCATGGAGGCGGTGAAGAGGGACATGAAGGCGTAGTAACGCTGGTAGCCAGCATCACCCTTCATGTAGCCCTGGGAGTATATCTGCACCATAAGGCTGACCACGGTGACCACGACCAGCATTATCGCCGTCAGCTCGTCCATAATCAGCCCCAGGTGAATGTTAAGCCCGTCGATGACCGCCCAGTTGATGTCGGGGACGGCGATGGGCTGGCCGGTGGACATGATATCGAAGAGCGCCCAGAGGGAAAGCCCCAGCGAGCCGGTAATAGCGGCGATGGTGACGTAGCCCGCCGTCTTGGGCTGGTTCTTGAGGAAGGGCCTCAAGAAGAGCCCGATGATAATAAAAGAGAAGAGGGGCAATAGAAAGATGAGCCAGACCATCTGATAGGGCATTACAGCTTCCTCAAGACCTCCTCAATCACGTGCTTCTTATCCTGGGGCACCAGCACGGAATAGGTGCCCAGCTCCCGGTCGCGGGGCTCGCCGGCCAGGGGGAGGAGGCGGGTGGGGATGCCCTCACCCTCGAAGAGCTCCTTCCAGCTCTCGGCCAGCGCCAGGCTCTTGGCTTTTTTGACTTCTACCCACATGTTTCTGTTCCCTTTATTCGGGGCTGTCTTTAACTAACCCCCCTGCGGGGGAACCACAGCCCCCTCTTTAGGACACCGGAGTTTAAACCGGCCTAAAGCAGTTCTAGTACGGCGTCGCCGAGGAAGAAGGGCCAGACGACGATGCCCAAGATGATTTTCCACCAGACCAGGTTGGCGAAGCCGATGGTGAAAAGCCAGCCGATAAACCAGAGCACTCCGCCCAGTGTACCCGCTGAACCCTTATTCATGGCGTACCTCCTTTTACCATTTCATCAGGTCGATTTTGGTTGAGTCTATAGTCTTACGGTGGCGGTAGATGGCGATAATGATGGCCAGCCCGACGGCGACCTCGGCCGCCGCCACCACCATGATGAAGATAGCGAAAATCTGCCCGGTGAGCTGGAGGGGCGTGATGAAGCGGGAGAAGGCGACCATGGCGATATTGACCGCATTAAGCATCAATTCGATGGACATCAGGATGATGATGGCGTTGCGCTTGGCCAGCGCGCCGTAGAGGCCGATGGCGAAGAGCGCCGCCGCCAGTATCAGATAGTGCTCCAGTCCTATCATGCCTATTTCTCCCTCACCAGGACGATAGCCCCTAAGATGGCCGCCACCAGCAGGATGGGGGCAATCTCCACGGGCAGGATAAAGCCGCCTTCGCCGAAGAGCAGACCGGCAATGGCCGGGGTGGTCGGCTCCAGGGGGGAGGCGGACGAAATTTGCCAGTTAGTGTTGACCATGGCGTAGATGATGCCACCCAAAAAGAGGGCGGCGACAATGAAGGCGGGGATGCGCAGTCTATTGGCCGGGCTGCCTTTATGCACGTCACGGGTAAGCATGATGGCCAGGATAATGAGCACCGAGATGGCGCCGACATAGACCAGAATCTGCACCACCGCCAGGAAGTCGGCGCTTAAGGTGAGGTAGATTCCGGCCACCGCCAGGAAGCAGAGGACGAGGGAGATAGCGGAGCGGAAGACGTCGTTCAAGAGGACGACGGCCAGCGCCGCCATGACGCCGATGACGGCCAGAATCCAGAAGGCAACTTCAAGGCCCATTACCGTCTCTCCCCCTTGTTTCTATCCACTAATAAGCTCTGGGCGGGCAGCTCGGCGGCGATTTCGGGATGGGCGTAACCGCTGCGCGGGCGCTCGGCCGTTTCCGGCAGCTCCTCTTTAGCCAGCACCAGCTCGCCGCGCCGATAGCGCGCCCTTTCGTAGGCATAACCCAGGAAAAGGGCGTCGTAGGGGCAGGCCTCGACGCAGAGGCCGCAGGAGATACAGTAGCCCATATCGACCTCGAACTTCTCGACCTTGTATTTATTCTCCTCGATTTGGGTCGAGGTGACGATTTGGATGCTTCCCTGGGGGCAGGTCTTGGCGCAGGTGCCGCAGCCGGTGCACCGCTTCTCGTCCCAGATAAGCTCGTTGCCCCGGGTGCGGCGCGAGGGGTTAAGGCGCTGCTCGGGGTACTGGCTGGTGATGGGGATGCGGAAGAGGTGCCTTATCGTCACCGAAAGGCCCTTCATGATGCCTATTCCGTAGCGTTCAAACATTGACTCGCCCCCAGCCCAGCTTAAAGAATTTCGACCACAATAGCACCAAAACTATCATCACGCCAAAGTTAATCGGCACCAAAAGCCAGAGGGAGACATCGGGCCAGACCAATATCTCGACGGCGGTAACCAGCAGGTTTATCAGCGCCAGGGGGAAGAGGAACTTCCAGGCCAGCGCCATGAGCTGGTCGATACGGACGCGGGGAACAGTAGTTCTTATCCAGACGATGACGAAGAAGACGGCGCCGACCTTGACCAAGAACCAGAGCCAGTCGGGCAAAAGCGGTCCCCTCCAGCCACCCAGGAAAAGGGTGGTGACCAGAGCCGAGACCACCAGCGCCTCGGCGTATTCGGCCAAGAAGAAGAGGCCGAACTTCATCCCCGAGTACTCGGTGAAATAGCCGGCCACCAGCTCCGAATCGGCCTCGGTGAGGTCGAAGGGGGCGCGGTTAATCTCGGCCAGGGCGCCGGTGAAGAAGAGCAGGAAGCCCAGCGGCTGCACCAGGATAAAGGGCACGTTCTGAGCCTGGACTATCTGCTGCAGGGAGAGCGAACCGGTGAGTATAATCACGCCGACCAGCGACAGGACGACGGGTATCTCGTAGCTGACCACGGTGGCCACCTGGCGCATGGCGCCGAGCAGGGTGTACTTGCTGTTGGAGGCCCAGCCGGCCATGAAGATACCCAGCGTGGTCACCGAGCTGATGGCCACGACGTAGAGTATACCGACATTAAGGTCGGCCAGCAAAGCGCCGCCCTGGAAGGGCACCACGGCGAAGACCATCATCACCGGCACGAAGGCAATCACCGGTGCCAGCCAGTGGATCACCTTATCCGCCCGCGAAGGGATAATGTCTTCCTTAATCATTACTTTGAGAGAATCGGCCGCCGACTGGAATAGACCGAAGGGACCGGCGCGGTTGGGGCCCAGCCGGGCCTGCATGATGGCCATCGAGCGGCGCTCGAACCAGATAAACATCAGCACCATTAGCAAAATGAAGGCCAGAATAATAACGGCAAATATGCCCCAGTGCGCCCAGTAGTTGCCGGGCCAGTCGGGGGCTATCGTCGGCATGGCCATTAGCGGTCCACCTCGCCCATACAGATATCGATACTGCCGAAGATAAGGATGGCGTCGGCTATCTTCCAGCCGCGCATCAGTTCACTTAAGGTAGTCAGGTTGATGAAGGTCGGCGCCCGCACGTGGAAGCGGTAGGGGGCGATGGAGCCGTCCGAAACCAGGTAGAAGCCGAGCTCACCCTTGGGGGATTCGAGTCGCCCGTAGGCCTCGCCGGCGGGGGGACGGACCAGGTGGGGGACGTCGCTCTTGAAGTCGCCGGGAGGAATCTGCGCCACCGCCTGCTCTAAGATGCGCAGGCTCTGGTGCATCTCCTCGATGCGGACGCGGTAGCGGTCATAGCAATCACCGACGGTGCCGGTGGGAATGTCGAACTCGAAGCGGTCGTAGATGGAATAGGGATCGGCGCGGCGGATATCCCACTTCATGCCGCTGGCCCTGAGCACGGGTCCGGAGGCCGAGGCGTTGATGGCCATTTCCTTGGTCAGGATGCCGACGCCCTTGGCCCTGGCCAGCAGTATCTCGTTCTGTTTGAGCAGGCGCTCGTACTCGCCAATCCAGCCCGGCATCTCCTTAATGAACTTCTTTAAGGCGGGGAGAAACTCTTCGGGAAGGTCCTGGCTGACGCCGCCGACCCGCATGTAGTTGTAGGTCAGGCGCTGGCCGCAGACCATGTCGAAGAGGTCTAAGATTTTCTCTCTTTCGCGGAGCATGTAGACGACGGGGGTCTGGAAGGCGCCGCAGTCGTTGAGGAAGAAGCCGACGGCGCAGAGGTGGCTGGCCAGACGCTGCAGCTCGCCCATAATCACCCGGATGTACTCCGCCCTCTCGGGTACTTCAATGCCGGCCAGCTTTTCCACGGCCAGGCAGTAAGCAAAGTTATTGGCCATCCCGCCCAGGTAGTCTAGCCTATCGGTTAGGGGGATGCAGCCACCCCAGGTGCGCTCCTCGGCCAGCTTTTCGATGCCGCGGTGGAGGTAGCCGAAGACGGGCTCCATGTGGACGATGACCTCGCCGTCGAGGGTGGTCAGCATGCGGAAGACGCCGTGGGTGCTGGGGTGGGCGGGGCCGAAATTGACCACGAAGGGGTCGGTCTGAAGGGTTATTTCTCTGGTCGTCGTCATATTACTTTCTCTAGGCACTTACCCTTTGTTTCTCGTCTGGCGTTATCTTCACGGGAGTTCACCCCGGATAACATCTTTACAAAAAGTCTTTCCTCAACGGGTGTCCCTCAAAGCCCTCCCAGAGGACGATGCGCCTCAGGTTAGGGTGGCCCTCGAAGCTGATGCCGAGCAGGTCGAAGATTTCCCTTTCCTGAAAGTCGGCGCCCTGCCAGAGTCCGGTAACCGAGGACAGGGTGGGGTTATCCCTATCGTAGCAGCGGACTTTGAGCACCAGCCCGTGGTTATATTTCATTGAGGTGAGCTGGTAGACCACCTCTAAATAGTCATAGTAATCGACACCGGTAACGTGATTCAGGTAGGCAAAGTCGAGGTCGGGTGACGTTTTAAGGTATTTCATCACCACCAAAAGCTGGTCGCTTTTGAGCAGCAGGCTATCCGTTCCCGCTTCGATAACGGCGCCGGGGAACTTCCTGGCCAGTTGCTTGGCTATCTTGCTTCCAGAAAGGGCGGTTGTCATCGGCTATTTACCCTCTTCCAGGATACTCTTTTGGCTTATCTTCTTGTGCAGCATCTGTATGGCGTAAATCAGGGCTTCGGGACGGGGCGGGCAGCCGGGCACGTAAACGTCAACGGGAATGATGTGGTTATAGCCCGGCACCACGCTGTAGGACGAGCGAAAGATGCCGCCGCTGATGGCGCAGGCGCCCATGGCGATGACCCACTTGGGCTCGGCCATCTGGTCGTAGATGCGCTTAACCTGGGGCGCCATCTTCCAGGTCAAGGTGCCCGCCGTAATCATCAGGTCGCCCTGGCGGGGGGAGGCGCGGATAATCTCCATGCCGAAGCGGGAAAGGTCGAAGCGGGAGGCCTCGGTGGTGATAAACTCGAAGGCGCAGCAGGCCGGGAAGCAGACCACGGGCCAGAGGGAGGTGCGCCGGGCCCAACCGAGCACGGCGTCCACCGAGGTGACCAAGACGTTGCGCTTTAGCTCTTCGTCCAGCCATTCGTCGGGGTCGGCAATAATGCCCTGGCTGCGGGCAATCAGCTCGTTTATCTGTTTGCCTTCAGCCCGGTCAATATCTTCGCGGGAATAGACCTCTTCTATTTCCACTCCAAAACCTTCTTCTTCCAAGCGTAGAGATAGCCGACAATGATTATGGCGATGAAAATCAGCACGGCGAAAAACCCGGAAAACCCCAGCCCCCGGAGCTGTACCGCCCAGGGATAGAGAAAGACAACCAGCACGTCGAGGGCGATGAAGACCAGCGCGTAGAAGTAGTAACGGAAGTTGAACCTTACCCAGCTCTTGCCGATGGTCTCCATGCCGCACTCGAAGGGGTTACCTTTGACGGCGCTGGGGTTATAGGGCACGATTTGCATGAACTTGGGAGGAGAAGGGAGGGGGGGAATAAAGCGGGAAAGGAAGGGCCAGCGGGTCTGGATGTAGTCGCGGAACCTACGGGAATAGACCGCCAGCCGGGCCGGCAAACTTAAGGAAAAGGGAAGGAGCAGGGTGGTGACGGCAAAAAAAATGGCGAGTACGAGAAGCAAGCCGATGTAGCCATAATCTGCCAGCAAGTATATGCCTCCTTAAAGCTTGCAGTGACGGCATTCAGTATATCACACTAAATATTTCCAGGGCAAGATTTTTTGAAGGTGAAAAGGAATTCTTACCTAAGTAATTTTACGCGGTTGGGGCTCTCCCTTATTGACCTTCTCCCCATAACCCAATATCATATATGTGATGATGCGGGTCATTGCCGGCAGCGCCAAGGGGCATCACCTAAAGGTGCCCAAGAATACGGGCACACGTCCGGCCACCGACCTGGTGCGCGGGGCCATCTTCTCCATGCTGGAAGGCATCGCTCCCGACTGGTCCAGGGTGCTCGACCTCTTCTCGGGGAGCGGGGCGCTGGGTATTGAGGCGCTGTCACGGGGGGCGGGGTGGGTGGACTTTGTTGAACAGGAACCGCGTTGTTGTAGTATAATCAGACAAAACCTGGAAAGGACGAAGCTGGCCGGCCAGGCGCACGTCTATTGTCGTAGCGTGGCCAAAGCGCTCACCTTTCTGGAAGGGGAATATAACATTATCGTGATGGATCCCCCCTACGCCGACGAGACGATAGGCGAAACGATTCAGCAGCTGGCGAACTCCAAGCTGGTCGGCAGAGATACCATAGTAGTGGTGACGCACTCCCCCCACCTCACCCTGGAACCAAGCTACCCCCCTATAACCTTGCTCAAAGAACGTCGCCACGGCGATAGCTGTATCGCAATCTACCAAAAGGAGGGTAAACCTTGAGCATTGCTATCTACCCCGGCAGCTTTAACCCGATAACCAACGGGCACCTGGACATCGCCATCAGGGCGGCCAAGATTTTCGACAAGCTCGTCATCGGTGTCTACGAGAAGCCTGATAAGCCCATCCTCTTTACTACCGCCGAAAGGGTAGAACTGGTCCGGCGGGCAATAGCCGGTCAGCCCAATATTGAGGTGGCACCCTTCAACGGGCTGACCGTGGATTTTGCCAAGAAGATGAAGGCGCAGGTTATGGTGCGGGGACTGCGCATGAGCGCCGACTTTGAAACCGAATTTGACATGGCGATGATGAACAAGCGGCTCTACCCGGAACTGGAGACGGTCTGCTTCATGGCCAGGGTGGAATATCAGTTCCTGAGCTCCAGCCTGCTTAAGGAAGTCGCCAGCCTGGGCGGCAATATCGAGGAACTGGTTCCCCCACCAGTGGCGGCAGCCCTGAGGAAGAAGTATCAGGGTAAAGCCTGACCTGACTCAAAGAAAGAGCGCACGGTGTCGAACTCGGCGGGGAGCAGCCCCAGAACGACGGGGAAGTGCTCCAGCAGGAAAGACGCCAGGGCCGAGCCGCTGACGGTCGTCCCAATACCGACGAACTTGACCCATATCGCCAGAACCGCGCCGCAGAATAGCAGGCCCGCCGCCAGCCCGAAGACAGCGCCGCCGAGGCGGTCGAGCCAGCTCAGCCTAACCAGCGAGAAACCCCAGCGCAAGACCAGCGCCAGCACCAGGGCGATGAGCATCACCCCGACCAGTATGATGGCGAAGGCAACTATCTGGGCTACGCTTTCCGAGGAGATGAAGCCGAGATGCTGGGAGAAGGGTAGGTAGTAGTGCCCGGCCAGCATCACGCCCACGATTATCCCCACCAGGAATAAGGCGGAGCCGATAAGCCCGATAATCATCCCGCCGAAGGTGGCCACGGCGAGGACGACCAGTATGACTATATCCAGCCAGTTCATAGCTCACCTCAAGCTATTTGCCTAACTCCTTAGCCCGCTCGTAGGCGGCCCTGACCGCCCGCCTGACCAGCTTGTCGAAGCCTACTTTTTCGAACTGCTCCAGCGCGGCGGCGGTGGTGCCGCCGGGGGAGGTAACCTTTCGGCGTAATTCGGATGGAGCTTCGCCCGACTGCTCTATAAACCTGCCTGAGCCGAGCATCGTCTGCAGGACCAATTCCTGAGCGGTATCGCGGGGAAGCCCGATTTCGATAGCGGCCTCAACCAGCGCCTCGACCATTAAGAAGAAATAGGCGGGGCCGCTGCCGCTGATGGCGGTAGCCATATCGAGATAGGCCTCGTCGTCAACGTAAAG
>JASFEJ010000032.1:0-11670 GCA_050124895.1 Dehalococcoidia bacterium | reverse complement strand
CTAGTTGCCCCCTTTGAAAAAGGGGGATTAAGGGGGATTTCCTTAAAAGGGTGGTGGGTGGGAAAAGATTTAAAACGGGGTGGGGCGACTCCGTTGCTAAAAGTAGGGGAAAGCCTTATTATATATAAAAGTAGGGAGAGCGAATATGCAGATTAAGAAGACATACAGCCAGGTCCAGCCGGAGTTACTCTATGACGAGCTCAAGGACTCAATCCTCAAGCAGGGGGTGGTGGCGGGTGAGGCCAAGCTGACTACCTATTCCACGCCCGACGACTCTTCGTCGTTTATCCACCGGGGCATATTGACCTTTAACGTCAAGGGGGGCCAGGAATGCCTGAGGGCTCACATCGTGGGCTCGGCCCGGGGCGAGACCAAGCTTATAATGGATATCGATGATAAGCTCTTCCCCAAAGCCAGCGTCACCGCGCTGGAGCAGGACCTTGACTTTATCTTCAGCGACTACGAGGTCAAACACCGCTAGACGTTCGTCTCCCGTTAATCCTAAACTCCTCACGACCCTAAGCTGTGCTATAATTCAATGGTGGCTATCAAGACAGTTGCTACCAACCGCAAGGCTTTTCACAACTACCATATCGGCGAGAGCGTGGAGGCGGGCATCGCCCTCACTGGCACCGAGATAAAGTCGGTACGGGCGGGCCGAATCAGCCTGGGCGACGCCTATATCCAGCCCGAGGGCGGTGAGCTCTGGCTGCAGAACGCCCACATCGCCCGCTACGACGCCGCCAGCTACATGAGCCATGAGCCGAGGCGAAAGCGCAAGCTGCTTTTGCACCGCAAACAGATTGACAGCCTGACCAGCCAGGTGGTGGAGAGGGGTTTTACTTTGCTGCCCATCAAGGTGTATATTAAAGATAGCCTGGCCAAGGTCGAGATAGCCTTGGGTAAGGGCAAGAAGCTCTACGATAAGCGGGAGGCTATCGCCCGCCGTGATACTGACAGGGAGATGGAACGGGCGGTCAAGCGGCGGGGAAGGTAGGGTTTTAACAATTGAACAGGGGGACGCGCGGGTTCGACAGGGGGAGTAGGTTGCATGGTCGCAGGCTGAGGTGCCGTCCACCTCATTAAACAGGCGGCAAAAATAACCGGCGAACCTGAATTCGCTTACGCAGCCTAATTAATTAGGCTGTGCGCCCGCCCCACCTCGCCTCAATGGGTGGGGGTCGGGTGTCGAAAAGTTGGGGTGCCGCCGCCCCGACGTCGGTGAGGGTGTGCGAAAGATTTATCGACTGGTCCGGTTAAACTCGGTCAGTTGAGGTTATCCGGGCGAGATTAAAGAGCTGACTAAGCCTGTAGTATACCCTGGGCCGCTTCTCTTGGACGGGGAGTTCGACTCTCCCCCGTCTCCACCAGAGATTTTCAAAAGGCGCTGGCGATAAAGTCGGCGCTTTTTTGTTTGGGGATTAAACTGATTTTAATGATTCCTTAACATCTATCCTGTAATACTATTATAATGATAACTAATAAGGAGTGAACATGTATTGGCGGATGTATTTGTTGACAATTAGCTTAGTAGGCGCCTTAACCTTACCGTTAGTTGGCTGCAGTAGTTCTCCGACAACCACTCCGGACACGCAAGACTCACACCCAGACCTCGACAACGACGGAAGTGCCACGGAACCGGAATCAGCATCCGACCTGAGCTACGTTATTGTGGATACCGGTCAGGACGAGTGCTACGACAACTCCCGGGTGATTGCCTGCCCACAGCCGGGTGAAGCCTTCTACGGGCAGGACGCGCAGTATGACGGGAACCAACCTAGTTACATCATTAGTGCCGACGGGCTCACCGTCTACGACAACGTTACCGGCCTGACCTGGACCCAGGGGGCGGACTGGAATGGTGACGGTGTGGTTGATGTCGACGACAAGTTTAGCTACGCCGATGCCCAAGCTTACGTTGACACCCTTAATGCTCAGAACTACGGTGGCTTCGACGACTGGCGTGTGCCCTCGATAAAAGAGCTCTACTCGCTGATTGATTACCGCGGTACCGACCCTATGGTCACGGGGGACGACTCCTCGGGCCTGGTTCCCTTCATCGATGACGATGTCTTTGAATTTGCCTACGGCGACACCTCCGCTGGCGAGCGGATTATCGACTCGCAATGGGTTACCAGTACACTCTACGTAAGTACGGTGATGGGCAACCAAACGGCCATGTTCGGCGTGAACTTTGCCGACGGACGGATAAAAGGGTATCCCGCGGAGGGGAAGTTATTCTATGCCCGCTTCTGTTGCGGCAATACCGACTACGGGCAGAACCTCTTTGTAGACAACGGCGACGGCACTATTACCGATGAGGCCACCGGCCTGATGTGGGCCCAGAGCGACAGTGGGGAGGGGATGACCTGGGAGGAAGCCCTGGCCTGGGTTCAGGAAAGAAACGAGGAGAACTACCTGGGTTACAGCGATTGGCGACTGCCCAATGCCAAGGAATTGCAGAGTCTGGTTGACTATACGCGCTCCCCTGATACGACCGATTCCGCCGCCATCGATTCTCTGTTCGAGGCCACACAGATCATTAACGAAGCCAACGAGCCAGACTACCCCTTCTACTGGCCCGGCACCACCTTCCTCAAGTTCGACGGCAGTGGTGCCGCCGCCGTCTACATATCCTTCGGTGAGGGATTGGGCTCAATGGACGGCGTGAACGTTATCGACGTTCACGGTGCCGGCTGCCAGCGCAGCGACCCCAAGGAGGGCTCTCCCAACGACTATCCGAGCTGGGGCCACGGCCCACAAGGTGATGTGCAACGTGTGTTTAACTACGTTCGTTGTGTGCGTGATGCCGGTTAAAGGCCGTTACCAGGACGTTCTGCCTTAATCTTCCCGCCAGTTCCAGTCCATGCCCCCTTTGAAAAAGCCGGCGTTCATCTCGTTGCTGATAAAGAGGTTGGCCTCGGGGAAGCGTTGTACCATGGCATAATAGAAACCGGCCACGTCGTCCGTTTCGGCCAGCACCTCCTCGGTGGCGACCAGATATTCCTTCATGAAAGTGCAGGAACTATAGTCGAAGGGCATGCCCGGTTTCTGGTGGCCGGGGATAATCACCTCGGCGCCCAGTTTCTCCAGGCGCTCGATGTCCCTTATCCACTGCTTACGCTCTTCGGCGGTAACCTCGCAGGTAAAGGGGTGCGCCTGGTTAAAGAGAACGTCGCTGCCGTACAACGTTTTTATGGAGGGAATCCAGACGGCCGTGTTGTATTTCATGTCCCCCATCACTTTGGGGATAATCTCGATGCGTTTGCCTTCCAGCTCGAAGTAGTTATCGTTAAGAGGCTCGATTTCAGCCGTTTTTCGGGGCACGTTTAAGGGGCCAATCACGTTTTCCCAGTGTTCGACCTTGCCGAAGAACTGCTTGTTGATGATATTGGCTTCCGAGGGAAGAGCTACGATACGGGCTTTAGGAAAAGCCTCGGCAATGGTGCCCAGCCCGAAGTAGTGGTCGGGATGGGCATGGGTGATATAAATCGTTTTCAAGTGTTTGCCCGTTTCCAGTATTTCGGCGATGACCCGATGGGCGTTCGACAGCGTCCACTGGGCGTCGATAAGGGCGGCGTCGGTCTTTCCCATCACGATTACGGAGGCGACCTCAAAACCGCTTTCGTCGCTGAAGAAGACCTTGGTGGCCAGTGCCTCCGGCCCGTGTGTGTTAAGTCTAATCTCCATGGCTTGGCCCTCCCTAAAACGTTTCGTTTAGTTTAGCAAGCGGTGTTCTACATTGTAAAGAGGTTTGGTTAGTTTTTCGGCGTCAATGGGGTGAAATCAAGGCTAACCTTTTGTTCGGCGCTTCGTTATAAATAGATAAAGATGCTGAGGAGGGATTTTGGTGAAAAAACTGATAATCGGGCTGTTGCTGGTATTGTTAGTGCTGGTGCCGGTCGGCTGCACTTCTACTGTTGAAATCTTTTTCCCCGTGCAGCAGAGCGGCTTTGACCAGATGGACGCGCTGCTAGAAGGTAACCTTGAGCTGGATGACGACGGCTGGCTGCGGGCGGAATCTGGCAACAGCCGCTACGTGCTTATCTGGCCTTACGGTTTCTCGGTGCGCGGCGAAGATGAGGAGATTCAGGTTATTGACGGCGACGGCCAGGTTGTCGCTATCGAGGGGGAGGCGATAAAGGTGGGGGGTGGTGAGGGGGCTAGTGTTGAAATAGTCGAGATGTATATCGGCAAGTCGTTGCCGGATAGTTGTGACGGACCTTTCTGGATTGTCTCGGAAGTGATTAACGATTAAAAAGCCTCTTTAGTTACGGGAAGGCTGGAGTTCTTCTTACCCTTAGTCTCCCGCCAAAAACCGCAAAAATTCCCCTGTCGGCGTGCCTGAAAAGACTTGTGATTATCGGGCGGCCAGAGTAAAATATACCTCAGAAAGGCCGACAAGGGGGGTTATTGTTTCGGGTTGAAGTCTCAGTAAAGCCTGACCTTCCCGACCCTCGTGGGGAAGCACTTAAAGCCGATATCCGTGACCTCGGCATTGGCGGCGTCAAGCAGGTAAGGGTCAGCGATGTCTATTGGCTGGAAGGTAAGCTAACCCCCCAAGAACTGGAGCTAATCTGCTCTCAACTGCTGGCCGACCCCATTGTCGAAGCCTACGCTATCGGTCATGATTCCCCCGTTGGTGCCCAAGAGGCTCACGCCGTAGAAGTCGCCTATAACCCCGGCGTCATGGACCCGGTGGAAGAGAGCGTGAGCAAGGGCATCTGCGACCTGGGGGTAAAGAAGCTCGATTCGGTAAAGACGGCCAAGCGCTATTACCTCTGGGGCAGGCTTTCCAACAGCGACATCGAGCTTATCGCCAATAAGCTTCTGGTCAACAGCGTCATTCAGCACGTGGTCACCGACGGCGAAAGCGTGTCGCTACCCTCCGCCGAATACGAATTCTCCCGCATAGAGGTCGAGCTGCTTGGTCTCGATGATGCTAGCTTGACCAAGTTAGGCCGCGAGAAGCTGGAACTGAACCTCGAAGAGATGAGGCAGATTCAGGGCTACTTCAAGAAATTAGGGCGCAACCCCACCGACGTCGAACTGGAAACGCTTTCCCAGACCTGGTCGGAGCACTGCAAGCACAAGACCTTCAACTCACGTATCAGGCTGGGCGACGAGGTCATCGATAACTTGCTCAAGAGCACCATCATGAAGGTCACCAGAGAGCTAAACAAGCCCTGGTGCCTTTCCACCTTTAAAGATAACTCGGGTGTAATCGATTTCGACGGGCGCTACGCCCTCTGCTTTAAGGTCGAGACGCATAACCACCCCTCGGCCATCGAGCCCTACGGCGGGGCCTCGACGGGGTTGGGTGGTGTCATCCGCGACCCGCTGGGCACGGGGCTGGGCTCAAAGCCCATCGCCAGCACCGATATCTTCTGCTTCGCCCCACCCGATTTCCCCCACGCCAAACTGCCGGCGGGCGTGCTTCATCCCCGCCGCATACTGAAAGGGGTGCGGGCGGGCGTGGCCGATTACGGCAACCGCCTGGGCATCCCTACCATCAACGGGGCCATACTTTTCGACGAGCGCTATCTGGGTAATCCCATCGTCCTCTGCGGCACGGTTGGACTTATGCCGGCGACTATGGCCCAGATGGGACGGCAGCAGCCCGGTGATAAGGTGGTGGTGGTGGGGGGCAAGACGGGCCGGGACGGCATTCACGGCGTTACCTTCGCCTCGGCACTGTTGACCGGTGAATCGGAGGAGGTCTCGGCCAGCTCGGTGCAGATTGGCAACCCCATCACCGAGAAGAAGATGATTGACGTACTGCTGGTTGCCCGCGATAAGGGGCTTTACCGCCGCATCACCGACTGTGGCGGCGGTGGGCTTTCCTCGGCGGTGGGTGAGATGGCCGAGGAGACGGGCGTTCGTGTCAATTTAGAGAAAGTCCCGCTGAAGTATTCCGGGCTTTCCTATAGAGAGATATGGCTCTCCGAATCACAGGAGAGGATGCTGCTGGCGGTGCCACCGGAGTGCGTTGAAGAACTGGACTCGCTCTTTAACAGCGAGGACGTTGAAGCCACTGTCATCGGCGAGTTCACTGATGATAAGAAGCTAAAGCTCTTATATCAGAATAAACCCGTGGGCGAGCTGGAAATGGAGTTCTTGCACCACGGGCTGCCCCAATCGGAAAGGGTGGCGGAATGGGAGCTGCCGCGCTATGAAGAGCCTACCTTCGACTCCCCGCCGGACTTAAGCGATGACCTTAAGAAAATCTTAGGCTCCTGGAACGTCTGCAGCAAGGAGTGGGTCATCCGCCAGTACGACCACGAGGTGCAGGGGGGCAGCGTGCTTAAGCCGCTGGTAGGTATAGCCAACGACGGGCCCGGCGACGCGGCTATTCTCCGCCCCGTGCTCGATTCCGAGATGGGGGTGATTATCGCCAACGGCATAAACCCGCGCTACGGCGACATCGATCCCTACTGGATGGCGGCCTCGGCGGTGGACGAGGCCCTGAGACAGATTATCGCCGTCGGCGGGAATTTAAAGCAAGTAGCGCTGCTGGACAACTTCAACTGGGGCAACCCGGAGAAGCCCGATAGGTTGGGTGGGCTGGTCAGAGCGGCGCAGGGCTGTTACCGCGCCGCTATTGATTACGGGACGCCCTTTATCTCGGGCAAGGACAGCCTCTACAACGAGTACGAGACGGAAAAGGAGAGCATCTGCGTGCCGCCTACGCTGCTTATCTCGGCGATGGCGGTGATGAAGGACGTGACCAAAGCCGTTTCCATGGACGCCAAGAAAGCGGGCGACCCGCTATACATTGTCGGCATGACCTATAACGAGATGGGCGGCTCGCACTACTACGCACTTCGCGGCGCTATGGGCAACCGCGTGCCCCAGGTCAACCCCAAGCGGGGCAAGAAGCTCATGGACACTCTCAGTAGTGCCATTGATAAAGGTCTGGTCAAGGCCTGCCACGACCTGAGCGAGGGGGGAATCGGGGTGGCGGCGGCGGAGATAGGCTTTGCCGGCGGGGTGGGCATAACGCTCGACCTGAAAAAGGTGCCCCTGGGCGAGAACATTAATCGCAACGACACTATACTTTTCTCCGAGTCCAACACCCGCTTCCTGGTCGAGGTGGCCCCCGAGGACGCCAAACGCTTTGAAGAAGCAATGGGCGAAAACGTTTTTGCCGCTATCGGTGAGTTTACCGAGGACACTGGACTGCAAGTCTACGGCATTAAGGGGGAGAAGGTAGTTTCGGCTCCTCTATCTGAGCTAAAGGAGGCCTGGCAGCAGCCGCTGCGCTGGTAATATGGCTAAGGTAAGGACTTTAATTGTAAGGGCGCCGGGGACGAACTGCGACGTTGAGACGTCCTTTGCTTTCGAGCAGGCGGGGGCTGTTGTAGCTTCAGCGCACGTCAACGAGCTGGTGCGGAGAGGAAAGCGTATCAGCGACTACCAGATAGTGGTCTTTCCCGGCGGCTTTACCTACGGCGACGATATCTCGGCGGGCAAAATACTGGCCAATGAGATTAAGCTAAAGCTGGGCGACGATATACAAAAATTCGTAGAGAATGGTGGCTTAATCCTGGGCATCTGCAACGGCTTTCAGGTGCTGGTCAAGGCGGGCATACTGCCCCAATCAGTTGACGCCTCACAGCAGCTGACGCTGAGCAATAACGACTCCAGCCGCTTTGAGTGCCGCTGGGTTTACTTAAACGTTGATAAACAAAGCCCCTGCGTCTTTACTAAAGGTATAAATTCTCTCTACCTGCCCATCGCCCACGGCGAGGGCAAGGTGATGGCCGAACCCAAGGCGCTGAAAGGCTTGAAGGTTGTCCTCCGCTACGCCGACGAAAAAGGCAAGGTCAGCGCCGACTATCCAAATAACCCCAACGGCTCGGCGGACAGTATCGCCGGTATCTGTGATACTTCAGGGCGTATCTTCGCCCTGATGCCCCACCCCGAGAGGTTTTTGCGCTGGACGCAGCACCCGCGCTGGTTCCGGGAGGAAGCCAGGGGTTGGGGGGACGGCTTCGCTATCTTCAAAAACGCCGTGGAGTGGGTCAGGAGTGTCTGACAAGACCTACCTCGCTTCCTGGAGCGGGGGCAAGGACGGCTGCTTCGCCTGCTACCTGGCGCAACAACAGGGCTGCCAGGTCTCTCACCTGGTCAACTGCGTCGCCAAGGAATACCAGCGGGTCAACTTTCACGGCACGGAAACGCGGCTGGTCCAAATGCAGGGCGAAGCCATCGGCATACCCGTTTTCCAGCAGGAGACTACCCACGGTAACTACGAGCAGGATTTCAAAGCCGCTATTCGTACTCTGCTGCCCGAAGGCATAAAGGGTATGGTCTTCGGCGATATCTATAACGACGAGCATTTGGCTTGGGTAGAAAGGGTCTGCGCCGATATGGGTATCGAAGCCGTCGAGCCTTTGTGGGGCCAGAGCACGGATGACGTTATCGACCAGTTTCTCGATGCCGGCTTTGAGTCCGTTATCGTCGCCGCTGACGCCAAACTCATCGACGAAGAATGGCTGGGCAAGAAGGTGGATAGGGATTTTATAAACTATCTCAAGTCAAAGAACATCGACCCCTGCGGCGAGAGCGGGGAGTACCACACCGTGGTGGTCAACGGGCCCCTTTTCAAACGGAAGATAGAGATAACCGAGGAACAGACCATCCGCCGCGGCGACCACTGGTTTCTGAACACGCTAAAATACCACCTCGTTTGATATTACCATCGATTTACAGTTAACAATGATTTGACAAAGGCGTTATATCGCTTGTAATATAACAGGGAATCATGAGCGAAGTACCCAGGTTCAGGCTGAAAAAGACGGAGCACTTTTCCCGACACCCCCATCCCGGATATCGAGTGGGGGGACGCATCTGGCTGGAGCGCGACGGTGAGCTCTATATGGGGTGGGGGAGGGCCATGCTGCTGGAGCGAATCGATAAGTACGGCTCCATCGCCGCCGCCGCCCGTTCCATGAAGCTGGGCTACCGCAACGCCTGGCTCTGGATTGAGTCAGCCAACCGGCTAGCGCCCTCACCGCTGGTGGAGAAGACGGCCGGGGGGTCGGGGGGAGGCTACGCCCGCCTCACCGACGAGGGGCGTAAGGCGGTTAAGGAATACAAGGAGCTTCGCTCCAAGTTCGAGGACTTCATCGGCCAACTGTCCTGATTTTTAGCTATCCCGACAGTCTAATTCTAGAAGGGAGGCAGGCGCCGCCGAAATTTTTTTAGCGGACGTTATATCAAAAGCAATATAGCCATTGTTAAAGAGTTTCTAGAAAGGTAAATAAGTGAAAAAACTGGTTCTTTTATTCCTGGTAAGTCTTTTGGTGCTCATTCCCTTTAGCGGCTGCGGCGACCAGCCTTTAGAGGATGACGAGCCTATCGGTATGGCCGTGGAGTTCATGTCCCATGCCGCCTGCGCCTACATCGCCCAGGACATGAATTGGTACGAAGAGGAGGGGCTGAACCTGACCGCCTACGAGAGCTATGCCACTGGCATGGCCCTGGCGGCGGCTCTAGCCCGCGACGATATACAGGTCGCCTACCTTTGTCTGGTGCCGGCGATAAACCTCTACGCCAACGCCGGGGTGGAGATACGAGTCGTGGCCGGGACGCATAAGTACGGCTACAGCCTGGTGGTCGACCCCGAAAAGATAGATTCGGTAGAGGATTTAGAGCAGGAAGGCATCCGTATCGGCTGTGTTAGAGAAGGCGGTGCCGTCGACGTGCTGCTGCACAAGACGATAGATAAATACGGCCTCGACGAAGAGAAAGTAATGGCTAACATACAACGCATGAACCCGCAGAAGCTGACGCTGGCGGTGAGCATGGGCCAGCTCGGTGCCGCCTTTATCCCTGAACAGTGGGCGACGATGACGGAAGAGTCCGGTTTTGAAACGCTGCTCCTGAGCCAGGATATCTGGCCTGACATGCAGGGCAGCGTGCTGGTGGTCAAGCAGGACCTTATCGATAACCACCCCGAGATTGTCGCCTGTCTGGTGGAGCTAACGGACAGGGCCAACCAATGGGCTAACGACCACCCCGACGAGGCGGCCGAGGTGGTGGCGCGGCAGCTGGGTGGGGTCGGCAGCGGCCTTTTCCCGGTTGAGGTGGCCGATGTGGTCACCCAATTGGAGATTACCCCCGAGGTATTGCTCCGCTCCATGGCCCGGCTCGATTACACCACCGCCATTGATGCCGAGACCGTACAAAATGTGATAGACTACGTAGCGGAGCTGGGCTATATCAACGCCAGCTTCGATGCTAACCAAATTCTGGATTTGAGTTTCCTTGAATAATGAACGTGCTTAAACGACTTAAGCCCGGCTGGGGCATAGTACCCGTACTCATCTTCCTGGCTCTCTGGGAAATTATCGCCCGACTCAACCTCTCGCCGGGGGAGTTCAGCTTTCCCCCCTTTTCGGCGGTGATGGTAGAGTTTTATCAGCTTATCGCCAACGGGGTGCTGGGCGAGAACTTCCTGGCCAGCCTTTCCCGTGTGCTTATCGGCTTCTGTGCCGGCTCCCTTGCCGGGCTGGTCGTGGGCACGGCTATGGGCTGGGCGGAGAAGCTGAACAAGGCGCTGCACCCTATCGTCAGCCTGCTCTACCCCATACCCGCTCTGGGCTGGCTGCCGCTGCTCATGCTCTGGATAGGCATCAACGAGATGCTGCCCATCACCATCATCTTTATCTGTTCCTTCTTCCCCGTCCTCTATAACACCGTCACTGGCATCAGGAACGTGGATAAAGACTATATACGGGTGGCGCGGACGCTGGGGGCATCCGATTTCAAGATTCTGACCACGGTGGTTCTACCCCTGGCGCTGCCCAATATTTTTACCGGCTTCCGGCTGGAGGCGGGCATGGCCTGGCGGGTAATCATCGCCGCCGAGATGGTGGCTATCCCCACCGGCATCGGCGCCCTGATGATGAAGGCGGAGAGCTTAATCCGCATCGACATCATCATCGTTTGCCTGATAGTTCTGGCCGTGATGTGCCTCTCCTTCGAGAAATTCTTTGAGTTTCTGGAAGCTAAGATAACCACCAAGTGGAGGTAGCGTGCCCTCAATAAGATTAGAAAACATCTGTAAGTTTATCTGCCGCGATGTCGAGATGGAGATAGACGACCGCGAGCTGCTGGTCTTGCTGGGGCCGAGCGGGGCGGGCAAGACCACGCTGCTCAACATTATCGCCGGACTGACCGACTACGAAGGCTCGGTGCTCTTCGACAGCCAGCGGGTGGACCAGCTGCCCGCCAGCCGGCGGGGGGTGGGTTACCTCTTCCAGGACTTATTCCTCTTCCCCCACCTCGATGTCTCGGCCAACATCGCCTACGGCTTGAAGGCGCGAAAACCTCCCCATGACGGTGTCGAGGAGAGGGTGGCCGAGTTGCTGCACTTAATGAAAATAGGCCACCTCGCCGAGCGCTATCCCAAGCACTTGAGCGGCGGCGAAAAGCAACGCGTCGCCCTGGCGCGGGCGCTGGCCCTTTCCCCTAAGGTCTTACTCCTCGACGAGCCTTTAAGCAGCCTCGACGCCCAGACGGCCAAATACCTGCGGACGGAGCTGAAACAACTGCAAAAGAAGCTGGGCATCACCACCATCTACGTCACCCACGACCTGGCCGAAGCTGAGGAGATGGCCGACCGCATCGCCGTCATCCAGGAGGGGCGATTGCAGCAGCTGG
>JASFEJ010000031.1:0-12054 GCA_050124895.1 Dehalococcoidia bacterium | reverse complement strand
TGTGACGTATGCGGCGGCGAGCTTTACCAGCGCGCCGACGATACCGAAGAAAGCATTAAGAAGCGGATGGAGGTCTACTCGGCTGAGACCGCTCCGCTTATTGGCTATTACCGCCGGGCGGGCAAGCTGCTGGAGGTGGCCGGTGAGGGGGGCGTTAAGGCAGTAGAGGAGAGGATAGTTGCCGCCCTGGGTGGAGAACGTTTATAGTTAGATGAGTATCATTATTAAGTCGGAGCGAGAAGTGGCTCTGATGCGACAGGCAGGGAGGATTGTCGGCACGGTGCTGGACACCTTGAGCCGAAGGGTGAAACCGGGTATGAAAACGAAAGAACTGGATACAATTGCCGCCGAAGAGGTGGAGAAACTGGGGGCTAAACCCTCGTTTAAGGGCTACCGGGGCTTCCCGGCCAACCTGTGCGTCTCGGTAAACGACGAGGTGGTACACGGTATCCCCGGCGAGCGCGTTTTGCGCGAAGGTGATATAGTATCCTTAGACTTCGGCGCCATCTATAACGGTTTTCACGGCGACGGCGCCGTTACCGTGGGGGTGGGAGAGATAGACTCTAAAGCCAGGGAGCTTATGGAGGCCACCCGAGGGGCTCTGGAAGCGGGCATTAACGCCGCCCGTCCCGGGGCCAGGCTGGGCGACGTCTCGGCGGCCATACAGGGCTATGCCGAGGGAAAAGGCTTTTCGGTGGTGCGCGAGTATACCGGGCACGGTATCGGGCGCGAGATGCACGAAGAGCCGCAGATACCTAACTTCGGGGTGACGGGGACGGGGCCGGTATTAAAAAAGGGCATGACCATTGCCCTGGAGCCGATGATAAATGCTGGCGACTGGCACACCCGGCTCGGCAGCGACCAGTGGACGGTGCGCACCGCCGACGGCAGCCTTTCCGCTCACTTTGAACATACTATTGCCATTACTGGCGAGACAGCCGAGGTGCTGACCGTCAGAGAAGGAGTTTATGCCTAAGAAAGAGGCTATTGAGGTCGAAGGCACGGTAGTCGAGCCCTTACCTAACGCCATGTTTCGGGTCGAGCTGCCTGATGGCCACAAAGTCCTGGCCCACATCTCGGGCAAAATAAGATTGCATTACATCAGAATCCTGCCCGGAGATAAGGTCCTGGTGGAGCTTTCCCCCTACGACCTGAGCCGGGGTCGGATTACCTATCGCTTTAAGTAGGGCAAAGAGTTAGCTATGAAAGTAAGAGCTTCAGTCAGAAAAATATGTGAAAAGTGCAAGATAGTGAAGCGGCGTGGGGTGGTCAGGGTTATCTGTTCCAACCCCAAGCATAAGCAGAGGCAGGGCTAACCTGTTGGAGGAGGCTTAACGATGGCGCGTATAGCCGGAGTTGATATACCGAAAAACAAGCAGGTCTTGTTCTCGCTGCAGTATATCTATGGCATTGGCTCTTCCTTGAGCCACAAGATACTGGCCCAGGCCAAGGTCGACCCCTATACCAAAGTTAGCGACCTGGCCGAGGAAGAGGTCAATCGCCTGCGCGAGATTATCGACCGCGAGTATAATGTCGAGGGAGAACTGAGAAAAGAGGTTGACCTCAATATAAAGCGCCTCATCGAAATCGGCAGCTACCGGGGCACCAGACACCGCCACGGGCTGCCGGTGAGGGGGCAGCGCACCCGCACTAACGCCCGCGCCAAGCGCGGCGCCCGCAAGACGGTGGCCGGCCGTGGGCAGAGGCGCGGCGTGACCAAGAAGTAATTGAGGTTTTAATCAAAGGGGAGATAGAATGGCACAGAAGAAACGCAATAAAGCCAGAAGGCGGGAGAAAAAGTCCGTACCCGTGGGGAGGGCTTATATCCAGTCCAGCTTTAATAATACCATTGTTACCCTTACCGACCCCCAGGGCAACGTTATCGCCTGGGGAAGCTCGGGCTCGGCCCGCTTTAAGGGTTCGCGTAAGGGTACGCCTTATGCGGCGCAGCTGGCCGCCCGAGACGCGGTGCGCAAGGGTATGGAGCACGGCCTGCGCCAGGTAGAGGTCTACGTCAAGGGGCCGGGCAGCGGGCGCGAAGCGGCCATCCGTTCCCTGCAGGCTTCGGGGCTTAACGTCACCAGTATCAGGGACGTAACGCCCATACCGCATAACGGCTGCCGGCCGCGCAAGAGGAGGCGGGTGTAGATGGCTAGATACGCATCGGCCGTTTGTCGCCTTTGTCGGCGCAGCGGCGAGAAGTTAATGCTTAAGGGCAGCCGCTGTTTCGGCCCCAAGTGCGCCTTCGAGCGGCGCGCCAAGCCACCGGGGCAGCAGCCTCTGCGGCGGCGGCGCATTTCCGACCGGGGGGCGCAGCTTCGGGAGAAGCAGAAAGCCCGCTATAGCTATGGTCTACTGGAAAGACAGTTCCGCGGTCTCTTCGGGGAGGCGGAACGACAGATAGGTATCACCGGCGAGAACCTGCTGGTGCTGTTAGAGAGGCGATTGGATAACGTTGTCTATCGGCTCGGTTTCGCCGATTCGCGCGCTCAGGCCCGCCAGGTTGTCCAGCACGGGCACATCATCATTAACGGGCGCAAGAACGATATTCCTTCCGCTTTGGTCAAGGAAGGCGATGTCATCGGCTGGAAGAAGAGCAGCACCAAGAGCGGCTATTACCAGCAGGTTGCCGCTACTATTGAAAGTAAGGTTATCCCCAACTGGTTAAGTTTGGACGGGGAGAACCTGGTGGGTCGGGTCTTGTCTATGCCCACCCCCGAGGATGTCGAGGCCAAATTCCAGGGGCAGAGCATAGTCGAGTATTATTCACGGTAAGTCACCTGATAGGGAGGTATCATTGTCTCGTTTGGCTATAGCCAATATAGAGTGTGTAGACAGCCAGGATAACTTCGGCCGTTTCCACATCGAGCCGTTGGAAAAAGGCTTCGGCGTTACCCTGGGCAATGCCCTGCGGCGCGTGCTTTTGGGCTACCTTCCCGGAGCGGCGGTGACCAGGGTCAAAATCGATGGGATTCAGCACGAATTCTCGACCATCCCCTTCGTCAAGGAGGATGTCACCGAGTTCCTGCTTAATATCAAGGCGATTAGGCTGAAGTCGCTCTCCGAGCAGCCGGGCAAGCTGACGCTGGAGGTTGAGGGCGAGAGGCGGGTTACCGCCGCCGATATCGCCGCCTCCACCGACTTCGAGATTGCCAACCCCGAGCTTTACCTGGCTACCTTAGATTCAGCCGAGGCCAAGCTCTCGGTGGAGCTGGACGTCGAGCTGGGCGAGGGCTACAGGGAGGCGGAGTCGGGCGACAACATGCCCATCGGCACCATTCCCATTGACGCCGTCTTTACCCCGGTACGCAAGGTCAACTTTAACGTCGAGCCGGTGCATGTCAGCCGGGAGATGAGTCGGGAACGGCTGGCGCTGGATGTCTGGACGGACGGCACCATAACCCCGGTGGACGCCATCAGCCGCGGTGCCGAGATTCTGGTGGAGCAGCTAAAACCCTTCATCGATTACGCCAAGGTCTCCCGCCTGGAGGAGGAAAAGGAACTCATCAGGGCCTCCATCAGCGAGGAGAAATACGATATGCCCGTGGAGCAGCTCGACCTCTCCGTGCGCACCATGAACTGCCTGCGGCGCGGCGGTATCGCCACCGTGGGCGAGCTGATAAGCCGCGGCGAGAAGGGGCTGCTCGCCCTGCATAATTTCGGGCAGAAGTCCCGGCAGGAGGTAGAGGAAAAGCTGGCGTCAATGGGGCTTTCCATGCTACCCACCGTCAATGAGGAAGAGGAGGAGAGCTGAAGCGCTATGAGGCATAATGTGGCCGGTAGGAGACTGGGTCGCTCTTCGGCGCACCGCAAGGCGCTCTACCGCAACCTGGTAACCGACCTCTTAAACTACGAGAAGATTACCACCACCGAGGCTAAGGCCAAGGAGGTGCGCAGCCTGGCGGAGAAGATGATTACCCTGGGCAAGGGAGGCAAGCTCCACTCCCGCCGGCAGGCGCTGGCTTTCATTCTGGATGAGAAGATAGCCGATAAGGTGTTCACCGTCTTAGCGCCGCGCTATGCCGAGCGCCCGGGCGGTTATACCCGCATCACCAAACTGGGCCCGCGCTTAGGCGACGGGGCGCCCATGGTGCAACTGGAGTTGGTCGAGTAGGGAGGTTTATGTGGCTGGGACCACCAAGATAATACTAGTTATGGAATACGACGGTAGCCGCTACCACGGCTTTCAGTGGCAGGACGGCCTGCCCTCCATCCAGGGGGAGGTCGAGAAGGCCCTGACCAAGCTCACCGGTGAGAGGCGGCGGGTGATGAGCGCCAGCCGCACCGATGCCGGCGTCCACGCCGAGGGGCAGGTGGTCAGCTTCCGCACGGGTTCGGCGCTGGCCACGGATAATTTCGTCAGTGGCTTGAACCACTACCTGCCCAGCGATATCGCCGTCAAGGCGGCTTACCGAACGGATGACAGCTTTAACGTCCGGCGGGAAGCCACCAGCCGGGAATACAGCTACTATATCCTGAACAGTGTCACCCGCTCCCCCATCCGGGAGGGCTTTAGCTACCTGGTGCCGGGCGAGCTCGATATCGAGGCCATGAACCAGGCGGCTCAGGCGCTGGTCGGCGAGCACGATTTCGCTTCCTTCGCCGCCCGCAACGGGACTACTGTAAAGAGCACAGTGAAACGTATCTTCCGTGCCGAGGTGGCTAGGGAGGGAGATTTGGTCACCTTCAACATAGAAGCCAACTCCTTCCTGCTGCACCAGGTGCGCAATACCATAGGGGCAATGATACGCGTTGGCCAGGGCAAGATGACCATCGATGAATTTAAGAGTATACTTGAAGCTAAAGAGCTGGCACTGGCGGGGCCGACCGCCCCGGCCGGCGGGCTCTGTCTTAACCGGGTGAATTACGCCGAACCTCTGGAGAATTTGTCATGAAGACCTATAGCATCAAAGCGGCTGAGATTGAGCGCCAGTGGCACGTCATTGATGCCTCGGGCAAAATCTTAGGCAAGCTGGCCACCGAGGCGGCTAAGCTGCTTATGGGCAAGCACAAGCCGACCTTCAGCCGCCACCTGGATACGGGCGACTTCGTCGTCATTATCAACGCCGAAAAGGTCCGCTTTACCGGTAAGAAAGCGGAGCAGAAGCTCTACCACAGTCATTCCGGATATCCGGGGGGACTTAAAACCGTCAACCTGGAGAGGATGATGGCCACCCATCCCACCCGGGTAATCGAACATGCCGTCAAGGGCATGCTGCCCCACAATCGTCTGGGGGCGCAAATGCTGAAAAAACTCAAGGTCTATGCCGGCGAGGAACACCCTCACCTGGCTCAGACCGGGGCTAGCTCGAAAGGGGCTTAAAGAGTGGTAAGCGAGAAGAAGCAAAGCTATTTTTACGGAACGGGACGGCGTAAGACGTCCATCGCCCGCGTGAGGCTGGTGCCAGGCACTGGTGAGATTATCATCAACGGCATACCCTACGAGCAGCTGTTTGTCCGTGCCGAGCACCGCCGCATCATAACCAAGCCGCTGCTGGTTACTGAGAACCTGGGTAAGTATAATACCGTGGTCAAGGTGGAGGGGGGTGGCATCACCGGGCAGAGCGGCGCTATCTCTCACGGCATCGCCCGCGCCCTGGTGAGGGCCGACGAGAGCCTGAGGCCGGTGCTGCGCCAGAACGGGCTGCTCACCCGAGACCCTCGCGTCAAAGAGAGGAAAAAGCCCGGGCTGAGGCGGGCGCGCAAGGCGCCTCAATACACCAAGCGCTAGAACGTCCCCCACATTTATCTTGACGCCCAAAGTTACGGCGGGTATAATCCCTTTGTGTCTTGATGCCGAAGTGGCGGAATGGCAGACGCGCTACGTTCAGGGCGTAGTGTCCGTAAGGGCGTGAGAGTTCAAATCTCTCCTTCGGCACCATTTTCACCAGGGCGCTTGTAGCTCAGTTGGATAGAGCGCAGCCCTGCGGAGGCTGAGGCCGTGGGTTCGAGCCCCGCCAAGCGCGCCATTTCGAAAAAACTCCCGAAAAGTCTTTGGCTTTTTGGGTAAAGTGGGCGGTTAGCTCAGTTGGTTAGAGCACCTGCTTTACACGCAGGGGGTCACAAGTTCGAGTCTTGTACCGCCCACCACTCCGCTCCTCCCAGACTCGCACATCTACACCTTCTCCCCCGACACCCCCCGATGGTCGAGTCCTCTACCGCCCACCACAGCCTTAATTTTAGCCCCAGAACTCACTAATGACCCCGAAAGGGGCACCTGCTTTACCGGATTCCACTACCTTCCAACAGCTTTGGGATGCTCTTAGCTCAAAGCTGATTGAAGCCGCACAGGAGCGATTGCTTTACACTCGGGTCACTGTTACGAAACACCGAATTGAAATTGCGCAAAACTGACCTTTGTGCAATTTTGACCCGGAGGTAATAAAAAGATGGATTGTTGAACGGATAACATTCTGGCTCTTTGTCTACGATTTGCTCGCATATAAACCATTGACGTTAACAAGGTAGATGTTGGAATAATGACTTTTTTTAACATCACGCAAAAATTGCAATATAAATGATGGTAGTGCTATAATAATTTTTAGCATCGGAACGATATTGAACCACCCTCAAAACAATATTCTCCATGTGGGTGGTTTTTTTATGGCATTCACTTGGGTGGTGAGAAATTGAATGGAAGACACTTAATACATAGTAAGCAAATCAGAGTAGGCAATCTGGACATTCGCTACTTTACCGGCGGAAGTGGTGAGCCTTTGGTGGTGGTGCATGGTGGTTCGGGTGGTGGCGCTAAGGATTGGTTAGAGAATCTGACCGAGTTGTGCAAGCACTTCACGATATATGCACCCGACCTCCCCGGCTTCGGGCTAAGCCAACCCATTGATGGGGACCAAGGTATAAATGAATTCGTGGAGTTTCTGGACGACTTTACCTCCTGTCTGGGTCTGGAATCCTTTTATCTGGCGGGGCATTCTATAGGTGGGGGCATTGTCTTGCGCTACGCGGTGAAATCCCGGCACAAGGTGAAGAAGTTGGTCATAATAAATGGCATGGGTGTAGGTAAGAAGATAGCCCTATGGATACGCCTTATGTCACTATCAGCTCTTTGCCGCTCCCTGGGGGTAGCTGCCGCTACCTTCCTGAAAGCGGTTTCGAGGGCGGTCAATGCGGTCTATGCCCCGTTTAGATTTATAAATCCTCTTCCCATAGCAATGGTCCTTCTGGGGGCGAGTATGACCATATTCAGGCATGAAGCCGCTGTGCTAGTACCCCAACTTGCGGCATTGATGATACCGACCCTGCTGGTGTGGGGAGCCAAAGACAAAATAGTTCCAGTCAGTAACGCTTACGCCGCCGCCAAGCTGGTTCCTGGCTGTCAAGTTTATATCTTCGAGGATGGCGGGCATTCCGTATATAGGCAGAAAGTCAAAGAATTCGCTCAATTAATGACTGGCTTCCTACGCTAGAATCTCATTTCCAAAGACATGGAACCACATCGACTAACCATAGTCTCAACTCTACCGTCAAGGTAGTACAAGTATCAGCTCGAGTTGCTATTTATTACGCCTTCTGGATTTTTACTACCCCGTTGAATACAATGACGGATTGTGACCCAACAATGCTGATTATTATGCAATTCGCTGTGTACGACGAGAAGTCATTCAGTTAGATTTCAGGGACTAGCTAATATGTGGGTAATCCCATGTGGTATAGTGAACAAAACAAAAGCCCCCGGTTAGGGGGCTTTGTTGGTCACGTGGGAAGGAGATGCATTCTACCTCGCGGCTGTTTGTTTAACCATCTCTCGTCTTCGTACAACACGCCGTCGCGGTTGCGGTGAAAAGCGCGGTTCTCTAACTGGCGCCGGTCTGGCATAATCGAAGTCCGGAAGCGTCGTACGTTCCAGCGGCGCACCGAGAATCCGCTCGAGGGCGGCTATCTTATCGGCGTCGGCATCGGTGACGAAGGTGAAGGCGTCGCCGCTTTTATCGACCCGCCCGGTGCGGCCGATGCGATGGATATAGTCATCCGTGCTCTCGGGCATATCGTAGTTGATGACGTGGGAAATGCTGAGGACGTCGATGCCGCGGGCGGCGATATCGGTCGCCACCAGGATCTTAAACGAGCCGTTGCGGAAGCCATCGAGCGCGGCCTGTCTCTGGTTCTGGGACAGGTTCCCTTGCAACGAAGTCACCCTGTGGCCAGACCTTACTAATTGCCGGGCAACGCGCGCAGCGCGGTGTTTGGTGCGGGTGAAGACGAGCACCGATTCCGTGTCGGTCTGGCGTAAGAGCGCCTGGAGTAGCGCCGTCTTGAGGTGTTGCTCCACCGGATAGAGGGCGTGAGACACCGTCTTCGCCGGCAGCGTGCGGTCGATTTGCATGGTGACCGGGTTATTCAGGATTTCACGCGTCAACCGCCGGATAGCGGTGGGCATGGTAGCCGAGAAAAGCAGCGTCTGGTGTTGGTGCAAAATGCACCCCAGGACTTTCTTAATATCGGGCAGGAAGCCCATGTCGAGCATACGGTCGGCCTCGTCAATGACGAGGATTTCCAGCTCCGACGGGCTTATAGTGCCCTTCCAGAGGTGGTCGAGGAGTCGGCCCGGGCAGGCGACCACGATTTCGGGACGGGCGCTTAAGCTTCGGACTTGCTGCTCCATGCTTACCCCGCCATAGACGCTAACGCTCCGCAGGCCGGTTTTAGCCCCCAGGTCGTTAAAGACCTCGCATATCTGCTCAGCCAGCTCGCGTGTAGGCGAGATTATCAGGGCACGGACACGTCCTCGCGGTTCCGACCGCAGGCGCTGTAGAATCGGCAGCGCGAAAGCCGCCGTCTTACCCGTTCCGGTCTGGGCTAAACCGATAAGGTCACGCCCCTGCAAAATAGGTCGAATGGCCTGTGCCTGTATTGGTGTGGGTTCGGTGTAGCCGAGCGCATGTACACCGGCCATGACGCTCGGATGGAAATTGAAGGTATCGAAATTCATTTAACTCCTTAGTGTGAAATACGAGTCAAGTGCCTAAATCATAGGTCAGGTGGCTCAAATCATCTGATATTTTCTTTCTCTTTTTTTAATTCTTTTATTGTGCCGATTATTGGCCCCGATTTTTGGGGAACCCGTCCCGGGTTTATCCGAGAGGGGCAGGGCTTCAACAATACTAATAACCCGGTTCCGCAACTTTTTGCCTTCGAGACGGGCAATGGCGGCGGTGCCTTCGGCTTTCGAGGCCATTTCGACATAGCCGTAGCCCCTCGGCTGGCCGCTGCCGATATAGCTGTCGTTGGTGACGCTTACCGATAGCACTTCCCCAAATTCTATGAACTCGCGGCGCAGTTCGTCCGCGGTCGTTTCGAGCGCCAGGTTGCCCACATAGATAATCATGATATCCCCCTTTGGCCAAACCGGATTAGCCCCAATGGCCACGGGCAAATCAGCAAAGGATTAATCGACGCACCCATCAGAGCGATACCGTCAGTGCCGGACAGCCGACATTGGCCCACTTAGCAAAGGCTTTTTGCGACAACGCGTTCTCCGATGGAAGCTGCTCCTTCATACTCTTCCAGCAACTTTTTAATCAGCTCTTTAACCGAAGTTACTCTATTTACCCGGTAGGCATTAGCCCCGGCAAAGGCAAATCCTTTTTCCAGCCTCCCCTTTTTAGCATTAGTCAAAGCAGCACCAATGCAGTATGGCGATTTGGTAAAGTCACAGGTCTTCAGACACTTCCAGGGGCATTTAATTGGTTTTTTAATGCCCTGTGATACCATCTCAAGAAACTTGTTCTTTATAGCCCTTCCCGGTAATCCAACAGGACTACCTATAATCTCAAGGTCCTCCTTATTGCACATTACATATGCCTGTTTAAACGCCGGAGAAGCATCGCACTCGTGAGTTGCCACGAACCGGGTCGCCATCTGCACTCCCTGGGCCCCTGATTTGATGAACCGGTAAATATCGGCGCCGGTATATACACCCCCGGCAGCGATTACGGGAATACTTTTATTGAAGCTCTCCTGATAAGGACTCAGCACGGAAATTACTTCCGGCAGTATTTTCCCCAGGGCATAGTCCGGGTCATTAATCTGCTCTTTGCTAAATCCGAGGTGCCCTCCGGCTAACGGTCCCTCAACGACCACGGCATCAGGTACATGATTGAACTTATTCCCCCAATAGCGGAATATCAAGTTTGCCGTCCTGGCAGAAGATACGATGGGCACAACCTTTACGGCGGCTTTCCCTGATTTATTCGGTAGCAGGGTTTCCGGGATTTTCAATGGCAGCCCAGCGCCGAGAAAAACCACATCCGCGCCTTCGTCGGTAGCGGCGAGGAGAAGGTCGGAATAATCTGAAAGGGCAACCATTATGTTGACGCCGATAACGCCCGCCGTCATTGTTCTGGCCTTTCTTATTTCTCTTCGGAGGGCCCGGTTGTTTGCCTCCTTAAAATTCCGGTTGGAATCAGGTTCAAGCATACCGATGCCTGCCGCGGAAATAACCCCGATACCACCTTCGTTAGCCACCGCCGAGGCGAGACCCGCTAAAGAAATGCCAACGCCCATTCCCCCCTGGATGATGGGGATATTTACCTCTAAATCACCTATGCGTAATTTTGGTATTTGCCTAAGACTCATTTCGTACTTCCTGAATTGAGAGAGCAATTATGCCCGTTTTTCACTACCGGACTTTGCTTTTTCCCGTAGACATGTTGGCTAATATCTTCGCCGCCCGCCACCACCCGAACGGCCACCCCTACCACCGCTGCCATAGCCGCCACTCCTGCGGTTGCCGTAGCCACCACCCCTGTTGTCAGAACGAGGGCGGGACTCGTTAACCACGATGGTCCGGTCTTTAAACGACTTGCCGTTAAGCCCCGTGATGGCGGCTTCAGCCTCGGATTTCGAGGCCATTTCCACGAAGGCGAAACCCCTGGGCCGCCCGCTGACCCTGTCGGTGGGAATGGCCACAGATTCCACATTGCCATAACTACCAAATTCTGCGGTCAGTTCATCCTCACTGACGTCATAGGATAGATTGCCTACATAGAGTTTCATTATCTGCCTCCTTTTATCCCTGATTTCGTTCCCGGTTCTATTTATTCAGCCGGGCCGCATCCAGGCCGGTTGCCTAACCCGGATGCGACTCATGGCTTAAGCTCACTTACCTACTGGGACGAATTTTTCGGTAGCAATCGCTGCAGTAAACCGGCCTATCACCGCGGGGTTGAAACGGGACTTCGGTACTCCGGCCGCACTCGGCGCAGGTCGCGGGGAACATCTGGCGCGGGGCTGAGTAACTGCTGTTGCCGGATTGCCTTGACTTCCGTGCCTGACGACATTCCGGGCAGCGCTTGGGGTCGTTGACGTAACCTTTGGACTGGAAATATTCCTGGTCTTCAGCGCTAAAGGTAAACGTGACGCCGCAATCGGAGCATTGGATGGACTTATCCTGAAAGCTCATTGGATGACCTCCTCTCTTAACAGTTAGTTAGAGTTCGGGTCATCCAATACTTAAGAAACTTTATTTAATCAGCTTCCGGGAAGCTTGTTATAACCTAAACTAGAACTTATGTTAAGTATAGCACAAAGGCCGTAGTTATGCAATCAAGGTTGTCAAGGGAGGCAGTATCTTGATGGACGGTCAACTATAAGGCAGGAATATTAAGATTGCCGGCTCGGTAAGCCGCTATCAGACACCGCCTACCTTGATTGCAAGAAAATATACCTGTAGCACTCGTAAATTTCGCGGTTACTTGGTGAGCCTATGGTTTACCATTGCCAAAGTCCGCAAGTACTTGTCCTAAAGCTAAGAAAGGGGTATTTCCCTCGCTAGTTCGGATTCTAGAGGCGTCCCGGCAGCTTGATTTGTGGTCTTACCAGAGCTACAATCCCTTAAGAGAATAACTATACCGAAAGGAGGTTAAAAATGGCAAAACAAAGAGCACCTGCTTTGCCTGATTCCCCAACCTTCCAACAGCTTTGGGAGGCTCTTGGCTCAAAGCTGATTGAAGCCGCACAGGAGCGATTGCTTTACACGCAGGGGGTCACAAGTTCGAGTCTTGTACCGCCCACCACTCCATCCCTCCCAGACTC
>JASFEJ010000030.1:0-12264 GCA_050124895.1 Dehalococcoidia bacterium | reverse complement strand
GCCTCAGCGGCCACTTCTTCAGCAATATGAAGCCACGGAATCGGTGATTTCTCAACCACGAGGTCAAAGGCCTGATGGATGGTATTGTCGGGGCATATGGCGAAATCGGCTCCCGCTTTGGCTACCTTCGCTGCCGAGGATAACATTAAATTAGCTACACCTTGCCAGTCGCCGGCTTCAAAGTATCGCATATACTGGCTAAGAGGAAAGGTGTGCATGGTGACCTCAGGATGAGCGTATCCTCCCATTAGTTTGGCCCCTTCTAGGCAGATGGTGCGATAACAAAGGGCGGCTCCCTCGGCGCTACAGGCGACTATACCGACATGTTTGGTCATGCCTTTTCTCCTCGTCTATGTGGCGCTAACTCCGGCGCCTTTGGGTCGCCGTTAGCCACCGTGTCCTCAGGAAATGGGTGAACCCCACCAGACAGGGCAGGGCGATACTGTAGGCTATCAGTACGCCGGAAAGCCCCAAAATCCAGCAGAGGAAAGGTAGCGGCACGAAGATGACGGCGGCGGCTTTGGTGGTGTCCCGCAGGATAAAATGAGCCAGTACGGCCGGCGCGGCTACTATCAGCATGGGTACGGTGAGTACCGCCAGCAACACCCCGATGGTGGTTGATTCCCCCCGCCCTCCCCGGAAGCCCAAAAAGATGGGCCAGTTGTGGCCGAAGACGGCGGCGGCTCCGGTCAGCAAAACGACGGCCTGGGGGGCATTTATCGCTAGGGCGATGAGCACCGCCAGCGCCCCCTTGGCGGCATCGACAATGCCCACCATAAAGCCTATCTTGGGCCCCAGCTGGCGATAGGCGTTAGCCGCCCCCATGTTACCGTCCCCGATTTGCCTGATGTCGACGCCCTTTAACGTTCGCCCGGCGAGGTAGGCGGTAGGGACGGAGCCGAGGAAATATCCTAAGGCTACTATCAGCCAGGCCATAATAACCTTACTGGTGCCGGGGGTGGGACTCGAACCCACAAGGACTAGGTCCGGCGGATTTTAAGTCCGCTGCGTCTGCCAATTCCGCCACCCCGGCAAATAAATGGAGGCGACGACCGGATTCGAACCGGTGTATAGGGGTTTTGCAGACCCCCGCCTTAACCACTTGGCTACGTCGCCCCAAGAATTATTCTAATTAAACCCACAAAATCCTCGATTTTGCGGGAACCCTATCTTATGGAGCGGAAGACGAGATTCGAACTCGCGACCCTCTCCTTGGCAAGGAGATGCTCTACCGCTGAGCCACTTCCGCAAATTTGGTGCCGAGGAGGAGATTTGAACTCCTACGCGCTTACGCGCACCACCCCCTCAAGATGGCGTGTCTACCGATTCCACCACCTCGGCCCACTTGCTTTTAGCCCACAGATAGTATAAGTCCCTTCTAGTCTGTCGTCAAGGCATATTCTGTCTACCTTGTGGGCGTGATCAGGCTTGATGAGCTTGACAATTTGACAGTATAGTGGTATTGACTAGTATGTGACTGTAGGCATGTAAGGGGTATAATAAACACTGCCGTCAGATTTAAGGGGCTTTGGGCAGTTTAAGAGGGTTGACTTACGAAATTGCCGTCTGTTTTTGAGGCGACTTCATCGTAGGCGAAGGCCAGGCGAAAGGGGGGGAGGACGATGAGGGAGTTTTGGGGGCTTCGAGTAACCGGGCGGGTAGCTGGCCAAGCTAGCTGCTGGTGCGGGAGTGGAAAATGAAGAGGTATATCGTACCTCTCCTCTGTCTTTCCTTGCTTTCTGCCGCCGTTTTTGGCGCGCCTGTCGCTGCTGATGATTCCATAACGGTAAGAGTAGGGGTGTATGAAAACGACCCCAAAATCTTCACCGATGAGAACGGTGATGCCGCCGGATTCTGGCCGGACATTATCGAATACATCGCCGCTGAGGAAGGGTGGTCAATAGAGTATGTACCGGGTAGCTGGACGCAATGCCTCAACAGGTTGGCGAACAATGAAATAGATGTGATGCCCGACGTTGCCTATACCGAGGGGAGAGCTACACTATACGACTTTTCCAACGAGACCGTTTATGTGAGCTGGTCAAGGGTGTATACCAGAGAAGGGGTTGGTATAGACTCTATCCTCGACCTTGAGGGCAAGAACATAGGGGTACTGCGGGGTAGCATTAATTTTGAGGGGCCGGACGGCATAAAAGTACTGGTCAATGAATTCGACATCAACTGCACCTTCATTGAAGTGGACAGTTATATTAGGGTCTTCGAGCTGGTGGAAAGCGGGGAGGCTGATGCCGGGGTTGCCAGTAAGGACTTTGGTTATAAGCACGAAGCCGAGTTTAACGTCGTGGAGACGGCCATCATTTTCCAGCCCAGCTCTCTTTGCTTTGCTTTTCCCCAGGATTCAAGCCTGACGCCTTATCTTGTCGAGAGAATTGATAGCTGTGTTAAAGAGTTGAAAGAAGACAAAGACTCCATATATTACCAAGCTTTGACAACTTGGTTTGGTACAGAACCCGCCGAGAAACCGGTAATCCCGGCATGGTTGAGATGGATACTAATAGGTATCGGCGGACTGGCCATTCTGTTTGGCGGAGGCTATCTTATTCTGAGTTCCCGGGTTAGAGCCAGAACCAAAGCGCTTACGGAGGAGATTGGCCAGCGCAAGGAGGCGGAAAAAGCGCTGAGGAAATCGGAGAAGCAGTACCGGACGACGCTGGACAATATGCTGGAGGGGTGCCAGATTATCGACCGTAAATGGCGCTACGCATATCTCAACGGCGCCGCCGCCAAACACGGCCGCCGACCCAAGGAAGAGCTTATCGGGCACACCATGATGGAGGCGTACCCCGGTATTGAGCAAACCGAGATGTTTAAGCATCTGAAACACTGCATGGAGAAGCGCGTCTCCCACCGCATGGAAAACGAGTTCATCTATCCCGACGACAGCCGGGGCTGGTTCGAGCTGAGCATGGAACCGATGGCCGAGGGTGTTTTTATCCTTTCTATCGATATCACCGAGCGTAAAGAGGCGGAGGAGACGTTGCGCAAGAGCCAAGCTAGTCTGGCTGAGGCGCAGCGCGTGGCTCATATCGGGAGTTGGGAATTGGACCTTGCCTCTAACGAGTTAAGTTGGTCCGACGAAGTCTATCGTATATTCGGGCTAAAACCGCAGAAGTTCGGGGCGACCTATGAGGCCTTTCTGGAGAACATTCACCCCGATGACAGGGAGATGGTCAATAAAGCCTATACCGACTCGTTAGAAAACAAGACTCCGTATAGCATCGTCCATCGGCTCCTGCTAAAAGACGGCACGCTTAAATATGTCGAAGAAAGGTGCGAGACTTCTTACGATGATGAGGGAAAACCGGTTCGTTCCCTGGGAACGGTTATGGATGTAACCGAGCGTAAACGTGCCGAGGAGGCATTAAGGGCAAGCGAGTACTATCTCCGCAAGTCTCAACAGATTGCTCACTTTGGCAGCTGGGTTTTGGATGTGAAGACTAACCGTGTCGAGTTTTCTGATGAGATGTTCAATATCTTTGGCATAAACAAAAAACAGTTTACTGGAACGCTTGAGTATACCCAAAACCTTGTCATACCTGAAGACCTAGCCAGAGTGCAGAAGATTTATGAAAACTTATTAATTCGACACAAGCCCGTCTCAATGGAGTACTCGATTATTCGTCCCGATGGCTCTCTGCGGCATCTTTGGGGAAACGGCGAAGTCGAGCTTGATGAAAAGGGTAATCTACAGCGCTTAGTCGGCACAGTGCTTGACATTACCGAGCGTAAGAAGGCTGAGGAGACGCTGAAAAAGTGGAGTGAAGAGCTGGAGAAGAGGGTACAACAGCGGACCGCTGAGCTGGAGCAGAGGAGCCAGGAGCTGGCCGAAGCCAACGTGAACCTGGAGGAGATGAGCCGCCATAAGTCCCAGTTCCTGGCTAACATGAGCCACGAGCTGAGGACGCCCTTAAACTCCATTATCGGCTACACCAAGTTTATGCTCGACGGGCTGGAGGGTGAAATCAACGAGGAGCAGCGCCAGGACCTCCAGACCGTCTATAACAACAGCCAGAGCCTGTTGACACTGATAAACGACCTCCTCGACCTTTCCAAGATAGAGGCGGGCAGGGTCACCGTCACTAACGAGGCCTTCACCATCGCCGAGCTCTTGGATGAGGTTATGCCTTCCATCAGGCGGCTGGCGGAGGGGAAGGGGCTAGCCCTGGAATACTCGGTTGCCCCCGATATCGACCATATTTACGCCGACCGGGCTAAGACCAAGCAAACGCTGGTAAATCTTTTAGGTAATGCCATCAAGTTTACCAGCCAGGGCAGCGTTAAGCTGGATGTAACCGAGGGCGATGGCGAATTTATCTTTTCGGTCAGCGACACCGGCATGGGCATCAAGAAGGAGGACCTCGAGGTTATCTTTGATAGCTTCACGCAGGTGGGACCGGCGCAGATAGCCGGCTTTGAAGGCACCGGGCTGGGGCTGGCCATCAGCAAGCAGTTTGTCGAGATGCAGGGGGGCAGAATATGGGCGGAAAGCGAGCTTAACGAGGGCAGCACCTTCACCTTTACCCTGCCCAAGAAGAAGGCGCCCAGCCCTTGAAATTTTAGGTCGGGAGGTGGTGTGAAATGGAAAAGGAAGGTACGGGCAATAAGATTTTGGTGGTCGATGACAAAGAGGACAGCCGGGTCTTGGCGTCCAAGGTGTTGAAGAGTCACGGCTATGGGGTTATCGGAGCCAGCAGCGGCGAGGAGGCTATCAGCCTGGCCCAGAAAGAGATACCCGATTTAATTCTGATGGACGTGCGGTTGCCGGGCGGGATTGACGGGCTGGAGGCGACACAGCGTATCAAAACGTTACCAGGGCTGGCCCATATCCCGATTTTAGCCGTGACCGCCAGTGTCAGGCCGGAGGACGAGCACAGGGCTCTTGAGGGAGGTTGCGACGGCTTTGTGCGCAAGCCGATAGATATAGATGCCTTGCCCCGCCAGGTAGCTGAATATATCGCCCGGGTGGCCAAGGGCTAAAGCTATTCTGTAAAATACTGTGAAGTGGGGTGATAGCCATGAAGGTGCTAATAGTCGAAGACAACGCCGACAGCCGTAATCTGCTGGCTAAACAACTGAGTGCCTACGGACATGAGGTAATAGCGGCGGTTGACGGGGTTGATGCCCTGGAGAAGGCGCAAAAAAGCCTCCCCGACATTCTGGTTAGCGATATCCTGATGCCCCGGATGGATGGCTACAAGCTCTGCTACGAGTGGAAGCAGCATAAGCAGCTTAAGGATATCCCCTTCGTTTTTTACACCGCTATTTACACCTCCGGTAAGGACGAAAAGTTCGGCTTAAGCCTGGGGGCTAACCTCTTTATCCGCAAGCCGTTAGAGCCCGAAGCCCTGGCCAAGATACTCTCTCAGGTCTTCGAACAGGCTAAGGAAGGGCTGCTGCCGACGGCTAAAGCCCCGCCCGAGCCTTCTCTCTACCTGACCGAGTATAACGAGCGTCTGGTGACCAAGCTGAACGAGAAGGTGGCCGAGCTGGAGACATCGGAGGATGAGCTGCGCTACCTGAGCTCTATTCTGAGGGCGATAAGGAGTATTAACCAGTTGATTGTTCGCGAGCGGGATAAGACCAAGCTGCTAAAGGGTGCCTGCCGGATACTATACAAGGTCAGGGAGTACCGCTTTGTCTGGATAGGGCTTATCGAGGCAGGGCACAAGCGGGTTATGCCCGTGGCCAGAGCCGGTGTCAAAGACAGTTTTCTCGATAAGATCGAAATAACCTGGGATGATAAACCCAGCGGCCAGAGGCCGGCCGGTACGGCCATAAAGACCAAGAAGCCGGACCTGATAAGTAATATCAAAGAAACCCAGAGGCCGGGGCCATGGGCAGAGGCACTGAAGCGGGGTTACCACTCTTTGGCGGCCATTCCCCTAGTACATGATGACAAGGTTTACGGGGTGCTTAATGTTTACAGCAGCAATCCCGACGGCTTCGATGATACCGAGGTCGACTTGCTGATGGAGGTGAGCGGCGACCTTGCCTTTGCCCTGAGGGCTATCGAGAGGCAGGAAGCGCGCCAGCGTGCGGAACATGACTTGAAAGAGCGCATGAAGGAACTCCGTTGTCTCTACAATATCGAAATGATTGGCGACAAACCCGACCTTAGCCTGGATGAAATCTACCAGCGGGTGGTGAACGAACTGCCTCCTGGTTGGCAGTATCCCGAGGTCACAGCGGCCACGCTGACTCTTTATGGCAAGATATTTGAGACGGAAAAATATAGAGATAGCCAGTGGAAGCAGTCTGCCGATGTAAAGGTTTATGGGGAAAAGGTGGGTGGAGTGGAGGTTGTCTATCTGGAGGAAAAGCCTGAGTCTGACGAGGGGCCTTTCCTGAAAGAAGAAAGGCGGTTAATCAATTCGGTGGCCGAGCAGTTAGCCAGAATAACCGAGCACAGGAGTGCCGAGGAAGCGCTGGAAAAAGAGAGGGACCGAGCCCAAAAATATCTGGATATTGCCGACGTAATGATTATCGTCATCGGTAAGGATAAACGGATTCAGCTGGTCAACCAAAGGGGTTGCCAGATATTGGGCTGTAAGGAAAAGGAAATCGTGGGCCGGAACTGGTTCCGGGAATGCCTGCCCAAGAAAATACGGGCTGAAGTTGAAGCCGGTTTTGACATGCTTGTGGCCGGCAAGGTCGAACCTATGGAGTACAACGAGAACCCCGTAATGACCAAGGGCGGGAAAGAGAGACTTATCGCTTGGCACAACACTGTAATTCGCGACGATGACGGGAGGATTGTAGCTACCCTAAGCTCCGGGCAGGACATCACGGAAAGTAAGCGGGCGGAGGAGGCATTGCGCCGAAGCGAGGCCAATCTGGCTGAGGCGCAGCGCGTGGCTCACATCGGAAGCTGGGAGCTGGACATCGCCTCCGGGAAACTGTACTGGTCCGATGAAGTCTATCGCATATACGGCATGAAACCGCATCAAATCAGGGTGACCTACGAAACGTTTAAGGAAAGTATTCACCCTGATGATAGGGAGCTGGTGGAAAAGGCTTATACCGAATCGCTGAAAGCTAAAACGCCGTATAACGTCGTCCACCGAATTCGGCTCAAGGGTGGCAAGGTTAAGTATGTCGAAGAGATGGGCGAGACCTTCTATGACGATAAGGGAAAGCCGGTTCGTTCCATCGGTACGGCGCAGGACATCACCGAGCGCCGGCAGGCCGAAGAAGCATTGCGGGAGAGCGAGGCATTCCAGGCGGAGCTGCTGAATAACTCCCCCATCGCCATAAGCGTCATTAACCCCGATACCTCGGTGAGATACGTAAATCCGGCCATGGTGAAGCTGACCGGCTTTTCCGCCGAAGAGCTTACCGGCGAGAAAGCCCCCTACTGCTACTGGGCGGAAGAGTCAATGAAGCAAACCATGGAGGGGCTTAAAGAGGCTATGCGCCGCGGGAGCGACCGGGTGGTGGAGCTTTTCAAGAGGAAGAACGAGGAGAGATTCTGGGTAGAGATAACTTCGACACCGGTGAAAAAGGACGGGAAGCTCCAGTACCTGCTGGTCAACTGGCTCGATATCACCGAGCGTAAGCAGGCCGAAGAGGCATTGCGGGAGAGCGAGGCCAGATACCGGGCGGTGATTGAAGGGGCGCACGATATGATACAGAGTGTCAGCCTTGATGGTCGCATCATCTTTGTCAACAAGGCCTGGCTGGATACGCTGGGTTTCACCGAAGCCGAACTGTCGAACTTGAACATGTTTGATATTATCCACCCCGACTATCTGCCACACTGCCGGGAAATGATGGCCGGGGTGGCTGAGGGTAAGACTGTCCAAAGCATAGAGGCTACTTTCTTGACTAAGGATGGCCGTGAGATTCTGGTGGAAGGCAACGTCACGCCGCGTTATATCGGGAAAAAGGTGGTGGCCAGCCATGGTATCTTCCGCGATGTTACCGAGCGCAGGCGGGCGGAGGCGGCCTTGGCCGATGAGGCAATCCGCCGGCGCATCCTTATCGACCAGTCCAGTGATGGCATCGTTATCCTCGACGAGGACGGTAAGGTGTATGAAGCCAACCGGCGCTTTGCCGAGATGCTTGGCTACACCCCTGAGGAAGTCCGCAAGCTCAACGTCTGGGACTGGGAATATCAATATCCACGCGAACAGGTTGCCGAGATGATACGGACTGTTGACGAAGCCGGCGACCACTTCGAGACGCGACACCGCCGCAAGGACGGTTCCGTCTTTGACGTTGAGATTAGCACCAACGGGGCCATTTATGCGGGGCAGAAGTTAATCTTCTGCGTTTGCCGGGACATCACCGCGCGCAATCAGGCAGCGGCGGCGCTACGCCAGTCGGAGGAAAAACTACGTGTCATACTTGAATCTATCCCGCTGGGCGTGACCGTCACTGACCTGGAGGGTAAAATGCTGCAGGTTAACAATGCCGCCCTTCGAGTGCATGGCTACAATACCAGGGAAGAAATAATCGGGCTAGGCGCCTTTGAACTCATCACTGAGGAAGGCCATGCCCGGGCTGCGGATAATCTAAGAAAGACACTTGAGACCGGCCACAGCGGAGCGGTTGAGTATACCCTTGTCCGAAAGGATGGCACTACCTTTCCCGCCCAGCTCAGTGCCGCCCTGGTAAAGGATGAGTCGGATAAGCCGATAGGATTTGTGGCCGTCACTGAAGACATCACCGAGCGTAAGCAGGCGGAAGAGAAACTGAGGGATGAAGCGACCCGACGGCGCATCCTTATCGACGAATCCAGCGACGGAATCGTCACCCTTGACGAGAAGGGCAAGGTATACGAAGCCAACAAGCGCTTTGCTGAAATGCTGGGATACACCCCCGAGGAAGTCCTCAAGCTCCACATCTGGGACTTCGAAGCCCTACGGAACCGCGAGCAAGTACTGGAGCAGATTAAGACACTGGGTCCGGAGGGTGAGTACTTCGAGACGCGGCACCGCCGCAAGGATGGCACCGTCTTCGACGTTGAAGTCAGCAGCAATAGCGCCGTCTATGCGGGGCAGAAGCTGACCTTCAGTGTTTCCCGGGACATCACCGAGCGTAAGCAGGCGGAAGAAGCGCTGCGGGAGAGCGAGGAAAAGTACAAAAATCTGGTCGGAGCCACCAGCGATATAATTTGGGAGACGGATGCGGATGGACGGTTTACCTTCATCAGCCCTAAGATTAAAGACATTCTGGGCTATGGGGTGGCTGAGGTGGTGGGTAAGAAAAGGACGCTCGACCTCGTCCCTAAAGAGCAATTTCCGAGGTGGCTCGAGCGCTTCAAGGAGATTAATGCTAAAAAGGCGCCCTTCTTCGGCTTAGAGATTCCCCATCTCCATAAGAACGGCCGCCAGGTTATCTTTGAGACGAGTGGCATTCCCCTTTTGGATAGCGCGGGAAAGTTGAGAGGGTATGTCGGGATTAACCGGGACATCACTGAGCGCCGGCAGATGCAGGAGCAGCTTGTTATCACCGACCGGCTGGCTTCGGTCGGCGAGCTGGCGGCGGGTATCGCCCACGAGCTGAATAACCCCTTAACCGGCGTTATCGGTTTCTCCCAGCTGCTGCTGGACAAGGAGATGCCCGATGATATTAAGCAGGACGTTAAGGTAGTCAACAGCGAAGCCCGGCGCGCCTCCCAGGTGGTGAAGAACCTGCTTACCTTCGCCCGAAAACACGCCGCCGCCAAGGAGCAGGTCAGTATAAACGACATTATCAACAAGGTGCTGGAGCTGCGTGCCTACGAGCAGAATCTGGAAAACATCAAGGTCACTACCCGCTTCGACCCCGAGCTGCCCGAGGTTATGGTCGACTACTTCCAGCTGCAGCAGGTGTTCCTTAACATTATCATCAATGCCGAGTACTTCATGAAGGAAGCCCACCACGGGGGCGAGCTGACCATAACCACGGAGAAGCTGGGCAAGAAGGTGAGGGCTTCCTTTGCCGATGATGGACCCGGGATTGCCAAGGAGAACCAGGGGCACCTCTTCGACCCCTTCTTTACCACCAAAGAGGTGGGCAAGGGGACGGGGCTGGGCTTAAGTATCTGTCACGGAATAGTCGCCGAGCACGGCGGCAGGATATATGTCGAAAGCGAGCTGGGTAAGGGCGCCACCTTTAGCGTGGAACTGCCCATCGGCGCCGCTGAGAAGAAGGGGGGTGCGGTATGAAGGCTGTTGGTGCCGGCACCACCAGGGTGCTGGTGGTTGAAGATGAACCCTCAATCGGTCAGGTCTGCTCAAGGACGCTTCGTGGGGAGGGGTTTGAGGTGGATATCGCCGAAAACGGGGCCGAAGCTCAGGAGAAGCTAAGGGCGAAGGACTACGATATCTGCCTTATCGATATCATAACCCCGGTGATGAACGGTAAGCGGCTCTTTAACTGGATAAAAGAAGAAAGACCCGAACTGCTGCCCGGGGTGATATTCACCACCGGCGATTCGATAAACCCCGATACCAAGGATTTCCTGGAGAAGGTGGCCAAACCCTTTCTGCCCAAACCGTTTACCTTGGACGAGCTGAAAATTATGGTCAGGGAGACCTTGAACAAGGCGGGAAAATGACGGCGAAAAAAGGGGTAATACTCCTCGTTGACGATGAGGCGATGATAAGGCAACTGCTTAGCCAGAAGCTGTCGTCCGAAGGCTACCGCTGCGAGCAGGCGGCTAACGCCGAGCAGGCGCTGGAGAAGCTGGAAAAGGATTCGATTGAGCTGGTGATTCTGGATATAAAGATGCCGGGGAAGTCGGGGGTGCAGCTGCTGCCCGAAATAAAGGCCAAATACCCCGATACGGCGGTGATTATGGCCACCGCCGTGGACGATGCCAGCATCGCCATCAACTGCATGAAGGCGGGCGCCTATGATTACCTGACCAAGCCCTTTAACCTGGAGGAGGTCGGCTTCAGCGTAACGCGGGCGCTGGAGAGGAGGCGGCTGGAGCTTGAGAACCGCGACTACCAGCAGCACCTGGAACATAAGGTGGAGGAGCAGGCCCAGAAAATCCGCACCTCGTTTTTCAACGCCATAACCGCCCTGGCCTACGCCCTGGAAGCCAAGGACTTCTATACCAGCGGCCATTCGCAACGGGTGACGGAAATATCGGTAGCCATCGCCAAGCACCTGGGTCTGGATAAGGAGAATATCGAGAAGATAAGGCTGGCGAGTCTGGTGCATGATATCGGCAAGATTGGGGTGAGGGAGGTGGTGCTCAATAAACCGGGCAGCTTAAGCGACGAAGAGTACGAGCACGTCCGCTTGCACAGCGTGACCGGGGAGCGCATACTGAAGCCCATCGTGGACGATGGAGACATCCTGAAAGCGGTGCGCCATCACCACGAGCGCTATGATGGCACCGGTTACCCCGACGGCTTGAAGGGCGAGCAGATACCACAGCTGGCCCGAATTATCGCCGTGGCTGATACCTTCGACGCCATGACCTCGGAGCGCCCTTACCGTAAGGCGTTGACCAAGGAAGCGGCTTGTGCCGAGGTGGAGCGTTGCCGTGGTACCCAGTTCGACCCCGAGGCGGCTGACGCCTTTCTCGAAGTCTGGCGGATCGCCAGTAAGACTGGTTAGCCTTGGCGTAGCGGGTTCGAGGCCCTGTCTCCCCCGTCCTTCGACTTTGCCCAAGGGTGTTGCATTTTCCGCTGGAACCTTTATAATGATTAAAATCAACCGTAGTTGATAATAAAACAAGTTTGTTGAACTATGATAGAGGTCCTACGCAACAAAAACCTGACGACGAAGTTTCAGATACTGGTTGAGATCGCCGACGGGGGCCCCGATATCCAGCAGAGGGAGATTGCCCGAAAGCTGGAGATTACTCCCCAGGCTGTTTCGGACTACATCGCCCAGCTCATCAAAGAAAAGATGCTCACCGCCTTGGGGCGCTCCAGCTACAAGGTCACCAATGAGGGCGTTGACTGGCTGATTAAAGCGCTGAGGGAGTTGAGCAGCTATAACCTCTTTATCCAGAGGGCGGTGAACAATATCTCGGTCTGCGCCGCCATCGCCGAGAACGATTTGGAGAAGGGTCAGAAGGTGGCCATCAAAATGAAGGACGGCCTGCTCTTTGCCTTAGCCGATAGCGATAGCGGGGCGATGGGCATTACCACTTCGAGCGCCCGTCGGGGAGAAGACGTCGGTATCGCCAACATCAGCGGCATCGTGCCGCTGGACGTCGGCATCGTCACCATAGTCAAGATTCCCAGCGTGGAGAGGGGCGGCTCGCGTAGGGTGAATTACGCGATAGTGAAAAAGCAC
>JASFEJ010000029.1:0-12275 GCA_050124895.1 Dehalococcoidia bacterium | reverse complement strand
CACAACGATTTGGGTATGGCGGTGTCTAACAGCCTGGAGGCGGTACGGCGGGGTGCCCGGCAGGTGGAGTGCACCGTCAACGGCATCGGCGAGAGGGCGGGCAACGCCTCCCTGGAGGAAATCGTCATGGCCATTAACACCCGCCAGGACTTTTTCCAGATGACGACCCAGATTAATACCAACCAGATATACAAGGCCAGCCGGCTGGTCAGCGACCTCACAGGGTTCGTCGTCCAGCCTAACAAGGCTATTATCGGGGCTAACGCCTTCCGCCACGAGTCGGGCATACACCAGGACGGCGTCATCAAGATGCCCATAACCTACGAGATAATGGACCCCAAAACGGTGGGCATACCCTCCAGCAGTTTAGTGCTGGGCAAGCTCAGCGGGCGCCACGCCTTCAAGGAGCATTTGGCGGAACTGGGCTACAGCCTGAAAGAAGATGATTTCAACCGCGCCTTCAGCGCTTTTAAAGAATTGGCCGACAAAAAGAAGGGCGTCACCGATAGGGATATCGAGTCGGTTATCGCCGAGGAGCAGCGCACCGTCTCCGAGGCCTACCACCTTGACAGGGTGCAGATTTCCTGCGGCGACCGGGGCATACCCACCGCCGCCGTCTCCCTCATCGGCCCCAAGGGCGAGGTCTTGGCCGACGCCGCCCTGGGCACGGGCCCCGTTGACGCCGTCTACAAGGCAATAAATCGAATAGTGAAAGTACCCAATGAGCTAACCGAGTTCACCGTTAAATCGGTCACCGAGGGCATCGACGCCATCGGCGAGGTCTTAATAAGAATAGAGAGCGAGGGCATAACCTACACCGGGCGCGGCGCCGACACCGACATCATTGTCGCCAGCGCCAAGGCCTACATGAACGCTCTCAACCGACTCCTGGCCACCAAGAAATAACTCACCGCCGGAGAAAGGAAGCTACATTGACTCTAGCTGAAAAGATACTGGCGGCTCACGCCAATAAGAAAAGGGTAAGACCCGGCGATTTTGTCAACGTACGGGTTGACCTGGTCTTGTCCAACGACATCACCGCCCCCATCGCCATCCGGGAGTTCCAGAAGCTGGGGATGAAGCGGGTTTTCGACCCGCAAAAGGTGGTGATGGTGCCCGACCACTTCACCCCCAACAAGGACATAGCTTCCGCCGAGCATGCCAAGCTGATGCGGGAGTTCGCCCACAAGCATGGCATCATCTACTTCGAGGTGGGCGAGGCGGGCATCGAGCACGTGCTCCTGCCCGAGCAGGGGCTGGTGCTACCCGGTGAAGTCGTTATCGGCGCCGATTCCCACACCTGCACCTACGGCGCGCTGGGCGCTTTCGCCACGGGGATGGGCTCGACCGATATCGCCGCCGCCATGGCTACGGGCGACATCTGGATGAAGGTACCCCCGACCCTGAAGCTGGTCTACAACGGCCGGCTGGGGAAATGGGTCGGCGGCAAAGACCTGATACTCTATACCATCGGCGATATCGGCGTCGACGGCGCCCTCTACTCGACGATGGAGTTCAGCGGCGAGGCCATAGAGGCCCTGTCGATTGACGGGCGCTTCACCATGGCTAACATGGCCATCGAAGCCGGCGGCAAGGTTGGGCTCTTCGGCGTGGACAACAAGACTCAACTTTATGTCAAGTCACGCGCCGAGCGCCCCTACCTGGTCTATGAGCCTGACGCCGACGCCGAATACACACGCGTCATTGAGTACGACGTCAGCGATATCGAGCCCCAGGTCGCCCTGCCCCACTCCCCGGCCAACAGTAAACCAATAAGCAAGCTACAGAATATAAAGATAAACCAGGCGGTAATCGGCAGCTGCACCAACGGCCGCCTCGAAGACCTGAGGCTGGCGGCCCAAATCCTGAAGGGCAACAAGGTGCACTCCGGGGTGCGCTGCATCGTCATCCCGGGCACGCAGCAGGTATATCTCGACGCCATGGTTGAAGGGCTCATCGAGACCTTCATCAGGGCGGGCGCCGCCGTGAGTACCCCGACCTGCGGGCCCTGCCTGGGCGGTCATATGGGCGTGCTAGCCGACGGCGAGAAGTGCGTCTCCACCACCAACCGCAACTTCGTGGGCCGGATGGGCAGCACTAAGTCAGAGGTCTACCTAGCCAATCCGGCGGTAGCCGCCGCCAGCGCCGTAACGGGCAAAATCACTAACCCTGAAGAGTTTTAGGGAGGTGAAATATAATGGCCAAAATAAAAATGACCTGGCGGGAAAAGCTGGCGACGCAGGGCAAGAAGAACAACCTGCCCAAGGTGGTCGAAATCAGGCCTGATATGAGCCAGCGGTGGGGGACGGGCACGGTGGTCATCCCCGACCCGCTGGAGGTTAACGAGATTATGCGCAGCGTGCCCAGGGGCAAGCTCATCACCATCAACCAGATTCGGGAGAGGCTGGCTAAGAAACACGGCGCCACTATCGGCTGCCCCATCACCACTGGTATCTTTGCTGGCATCTCCGCCCGCGCCGCTGAAGAAGACGCCGTCGAGGGCAAAAAGGACATTACCCCCTACTGGCGAACGCTAAAGGTCGGTGGAGCGCTTAACCCCAAATACCCCGGTGGGGTCGAGGCCCAGGCGGCCAAGCTCAAAGCCGAGGGGCATACTATTCTACCGGACAGGAAGGGCCAGCCCAAGAAGGTGAAGGATTTTGAGGAGGCTCTAGTCTAATTATGGGGAATAAAAACATGCTAAAAGGCAAAGTACATAAATACGGCGCTCACGTTAATACCGACGCCATCATACCGGCGCGCTATCTAAACATTTCCGAGCCCGACGAGCTGGCCAAACACTGCATGGAGGACATGGATAAGGACTTCCTCAAAAAGGTCGAGCCCGGCGATATCATCATGGCCACCACCAACTTCGGCTGCGGCTCATCGCGCGAGCACGCCCCGCTGGCTATCAAGGCGGCGGGCGTCTCCTGCGTCATCGCCAGCAGCTTCGCTCGCATCTTCTTCCGCAACGCCATCAACATCGGCCTGCCCTTGCTGGAGTCAGACGAAGCGGTGGCCAAGACCGATAACGGCGATACACTGGAAGTTGACCTGGCTAAAGGCAAAATAAAGAACCTGACCAAAGGCGCCGAGTTCAAGGCCAAACCCTACCCCGACTTCATGGCCGAGCTTATCGCCAACGGCGGGCTTGTCGAGCATACCAAAAAGAGGATATCTAGAAGGAGAGCTTAGGTGCAATTTGAAATAACGGTTCTACCCGGAGACGGCATCGGGCCCGATGTCATTACCGAAGGAATCAAGGTATTAGAGGCAATAGCCAAACGCTTCAACCACCAGTTTAACCTCAAAGAGGGGCTGGTGGGCGGTGCCGCCATCGACGCCGAGGGCACGGCGCTTTCCGATACCACACTGCAGATGTGCCGCCAGGCCGACGCGGTGCTGCTGGGGGCAGTGGGAGGACCCAAGTGGGACGACCCCTTAGGCAAGGTCCACCCCGAAGACGGGCTGTTAAGGCTGCGCGGTGAGCTGGGGCTCTTCGCCAACCTGCGCCCGGTCAAGGTCTCGCCGCTGCTGGAGGACCAGACCAACCTCAAGCCCCATGTCATCAAAGGCGCCGATTTCATCTTCGTCAGAGAGCTTACCGGCGGGCTCTATTTCGGCCAGCCCAAGAAACGCTGGGATACCGACAAGGGGCGCATGGCCGTCGATTCCATGCTCTATTCCGAGCACGAGGTAGAGCGTATCGTCCGTGTCGGCTTCGAGTTGGCCCGATTGCGCCGCAAGAAGCTGACTTCGGTGGATAAGGCCAACGTATTAGAGTCGTCAAGATTATGGCGGCAGGTGGCCATTGAGGTATCAAAAGATTATCCCGACATCGAGCTCGACCACATGCTGGTCGATGCCTGCTCCATGCGTTTGATACAGAACCCGACCTATTTCGACGTGATGGTTACCGAAAATACCTTCGGCGACATACTCACTGACGAAGCCTCGATGCTGGCCGGCTCGATGGGCATGCTGCCCTCGGCCAGCCTGGCCGGCGTGCCCCGGGAAGGCACTAAGATTTTCGGCATGTACGAGCCCATTCACGGTAGCGCTCCCCGCCGCGCCGGGCAGGACCTAGCCAACCCCATCGCCATTATCTTGAGCGAGGCCATGATGCTGCGCTACTCCTGCGGGCTGGACAAGGAAGCCGACATCATCGAAAAGGCGGTGGAAGAGACCTTAAGTGAAGGCTACCGTACCTATGATATAATGGCCGAAGGCAAGGCCAAGGTGGGGACGAAGCAGATGGGTGACCTAATAACTGAAAAGGTAAAGGGATAAAAAATTGACCAAGGTTGAACTCTACGACACCACACTGAGGGACGGCGCTCAGAGCGAGGGCATATCCTTCTCCGTGGTCGATAAACTGAATATCGCCCGCAAGCTCGACGGGCTGGGCATCCACTTCATCGAGGGCGGCTGGCCCGGCTCCAACCCCAAGGACGCCGAGTTCTTCGAGAAGGCGCGCGAGCTCAAGCTCCCAAAAGCCAGGATTGCCGTCTTCGGCAGCACCCGGCGACAGGGTATTAAAGCCGAAGAGGACAAGAACCTGACCATGCTCGTCGAGGCAGGGGCAGAAGCAGCTACGATTGTGGGCAAGAGCTCGGAGCTTCAGGTCGCCCAGGTGCTGGAGACGACACCAGAGGAAAACCTGAAAATGGTCGCCGACTCCATAAAATACCTTAAAAGCCAGGGGCTTACCGTCTTTTTCGATGCCGAGCACTTCTTCGACGGCTTTAAGGCCAACTCCGGCTACAGTCTGAAAGTAGTTGAGGTCGCCGCCGAGGCCGGCGCCGATAATGTGGTGCTCTGCGATACCAACGGCGGCAGCGTGCCCGCCGAGATAACGGAGGCGGTCACCGCCGTCATGAAGCTGACCAAGGTGCCGCTGGGCATCCATGCCCACAACGACGGCGAGCTGGCGGTAGCCAACAGCCTGGCCGCGGTAGCCGCCGGTGTCACCCAGGTACAGGGCACCATCAACGGCTACGGCGAGCGCTGCGGCAACGCCAACCTCTGCTCAATTATACCAGCCTTGAAACTAAAGCTAGGCATTAACTGCGTCACTGACGAGCAGCTGGCGCAGCTGACCGAGGTCGCCCACTACGTCAGTGAAGCCGCCAACCTGACCCCCAACCCCTTCCTGCCCTATGTCGGCGCCAGCGCCTTCAGTCATAAGGCCGGCTACCACATGGCGGGCATGACCAAGTGGGACCAGGCCTACCAGCACATCGACCCGGGAAAGGTGGGTAACCGCCAGCGGACGGTTGTCTCCGAGCTTTCGGGCAAACGCAACATTGTCTATAAAGCCAAAGAGATGGGCTTAAAACTCTCGGAAAAGTCCAAAGAGGCGCAGGAGCTGTTGGAACGGGTCAAGCTGCTGGAGAGCCGCGGCTTCCAGTACGAGAACGCCGAAGCCTCCTTCGAGCTTTTAATCCAGCGGGCCAAGCCCGACTACCAGCCCCCCTTCGAATTAGTCGACTTTATGGTGGTGGTGGAAAAGAGGCGCCGCCCCCCCAGCCTGGGCAACCCCGAAGAGCTACTCTCCGAGGCTATGGTCAAGGTAAAGGTGAACAAAAAGATAATGCATACCGTCGCCGAGGGCAACGGCCCGGTCAACGCCCTAGACCAGGCACTACGCAAGTCGCTGCTCGAGTTTTATCCCAGCATCGCCAACGTCAGGCTGGTTGACTACAAGGTGCGCATACTGGAGGAGACCATCGGCACCAGCGCCCAGGTACGGGTGCTCATCGAGTCCACCGACGGCGAGGAGGTCTGGCGGACGGTCGGCGGCTCAACCAATATCATCGAAGCCAGCTGGCTAGCTCTGGCCGACAGCCTGGAATACTGGTTAGCCAAGCAGAAGGGGGACTGAAAGTGAACGAGATTAAAGTAACCTGGGGCCTGGTCTGGGCGATATGGTGGCGCTTTACCCTCATCAGCCTGGGGGTATGGTTTATCGTCTCACTGATTTGGATTATTGCCGCCTTTGCCATCGGCACGTCCTATATGCCTTGGTAACCAGGAATACCGCCTTAAAAAGGGGGAACACAAATGACTCGAAAAATTATGGCCGTATCCCTATTGCTGGTCATGGCGCTATCCTTCATCGCCTGTGGGGGAGGTGAGTTTCCCCCGGCGCAGGAGATAATAGACGGTGCCGTTCAAGCGCTGGACGACATACAAACCTACGAATTCGAAATGGATATAGCCATGAATATGGGCGCCGAGTCCGAGGGCGAAACAATGGAAATGACGATGGAGGCAGACTACGGCGGTGCGCTGGACCTCGACAACCAGCAGATGAGACTGGACATGGATCTGAATATAGAAATGACCGGGGAAGAGGACACAGCCGGGACAATAGAATTGTACCTCATCGATGGCAACGGATACTCGATGGCGGATGTCCCGGGAGTCGACCCCGTGTGGGAGAAGGAGGAGGTCTCCCAGACAGATTGGGAGGCAGTTCTCGAAGTAATGATGCTGGCCGAGCCTCAACTAGAACTACTGGAAGCCTCCGAGGTCGATGTCATCGGCAGTGAGTCGGTAAAAGGCGTAGACTGCTACGTGCTTCGGCTCACCCCGGATATGGAGCAACTCTGGGCAACCGCCGGGCAGCAAGCCGCCCTGGGTTTCACTGAGGAAATGGGGTGGCCTTCGTTTAGCGCCGAAGTCCTTGAGCAAGCGTCCTACAACTTCTCCGTGAAACAGTGGATCGCCAAGGACACATACTACCTGATGAAGGTAGATATTGATATGGACCTGGAGTTGACCGCCGAGGCCATGGGTATGCCCGAGGAAGAAGGCGTGGCGACTATAGCTATCGTCCTGAAGATACTGGCCTATAACTATAACCAGCCGGTTTCTATCGAGCTGCCCCCCGAGGCCGAGGCGCTATAGAGTATTAGGCGAAACCCATGGCTACTTATTTCCAGATATCCAGGCTCAGGTATTTCCAGCCCGCGTCGGCCAGCACGGCCACGATATTGCCCTCGCCTATCTCGGCAGCTGCCTTCATCGCCTGATAGGTAGTCGCCCCCGAAGACAATCCGGTGAAGATGCCTTCCTCTTTCAACAAGCGACTGGCCGCCTCCGCCGCCTGCTGACTTCTTACCTGCGTCTTCTCGGTGATAAGCGACTGGTCCCAGAAAGGCGGCAAAGCCTCACCCAGGCACTTCAAGCCCTGAATCTCATCACCCGGCGGCGGCTCGAGACCGATGACTTTGATATTGGGGTATTTCTCCTTGAGTCGCTGGGCGACGCCGATAACGGTACCCCCGGTGCCGATACCAGCCACGAGGACATCGATTTTGTCGTAGGGAAAGTCATTCAGTATCTCTACGGCGGTGGTCTCGTAGTGAGCCAGCGGGTTGGCCGGGTTGGTGAACTGGTCGGGCATAAAGTACCTATCGTCTTTAGCCGCCATATCCGCTGCTTTGGTGATAGCTGCCGCCATCCCCAACTCCCCTTTGGTCAGTATAAGCTCGGCGCCGTTGAGCTTGAGCAACTGACGTCTCTCCAGGCTCATGCTTTCGGGCATGACGATGGTGACCTTGTAACCCTTCTGCCGCCCCAGCCAGGCCAGAGCGATACCAGTGTTACCGCTGGTGGCTTCGATAATAGTCTTGTCCTTGGTCAGCTCGCCGGAGGCTTCCGCCTTCTCTATCATGTATCTAGCCACCCGGTCCTTGATGCTGGCGCTGCCGCCCGGGTTTTGCCCTTCCAGCTTGACCATGATTTTTACCTTTTGGGTGGGGCTCATCCTGTTCAGTTCGATAAGCGGGGTGTGCCCCAGGGCGTCGACGACATTTTTGAAATACATCTTTCTATCCTTTAATCACTCCTATCGGTTTTGTTTTGACTATCTTACGCGAGATGCCCGCCTGATGGGTTATCTCGACCACCTCGCTTACATCCTTGTATGCCGGTGAAGCTTCCTCGGCCAGCGAAGCCATGCTCCCCGCCTTGACGGTGATTCCCCGGGCGGCCAGTGAGCGGGCGACGTCAACCCCTCTCAGGCTGCGCTTGGCGGCTCCCCGCGACATCATCCGCCCCGCGCCGTGGCAGGTGGAGCCGAAGGTCTCGGCCATAGCCGTATCCGTGCCCAAAGCGACGTAGGAACAGCGCCCCATATCCCCGGGGATGAGCACCGGCTGGCCTATTTCCCGGTAGGCTTCGGGGACATCGGGGTGCCCCGCGGGAAATGCGCGGGTCGCCCCCTTGCGGTGGACGCAAAGTTTCTCCGTTTTTCCCCCGATAGCGTAATTTTCCAGCTTGGCGATGTTGTGGCAGACATCGTATATCTGCCTCATTCCCAGCTCAGCTTGACTCTTTTTGAAGATTTTGGCAAATGACTCCCGCGCCCAGTGCAGGATGAACTGGCGGTTGGTCCAGGCGTAGTTAGCCGCACAAGCCATCGCCGCCAGATAGTCCCTGCCCTCGGGCGACTCTATGGGCGCGCAAGCCAGCTGGCGGTCGGGCAGGTTGATACCGTATTTTTTGACCGCCTGCCCCAATATCGCCACGTAGTCGGAGCATATCTGGTGGCCGAAGCCGCGCGAACCGGTGTGTATCAAAACGACTATCTGCCCCAGCTCCTCGATGCCCATTACTTTGGCGGCATTATTATCGTAGATTTCAGCCACCACCGCCACCTCCAGGAAGTGATTGCCCGAACCCAGCGTCCCCAACTGGGGCAAACCCCGCTTCTTGGCCTTATCGCTGACCTTGTCGGCGCGGGCGCCCTTAAGGCAGCCCGACTCCTCGGTGGCGATGATGTCTTCGGAAAGGCCGTAGCCTCTCTCCAAAGCCCAGCGGCTACCCTGCACCATGACCTCATCCAGCTCCTTCTTGCTGGCCTTTATCTTGCCCTCCGAGCCCAGGCCCGAGGGTATGTTGTGGAAAAGCTCGACGACCAGCTCTTCTATCTTGGGCCTTACTTCATCTTCGGTAAGACCGGTCCGCACCAGCCTGACGCCGCAGTTGATATCGAAGCCAACGCCACCGGGCGAGATTACGCCGTCTTTCACTCTGGTTGCCGCCACCCCGCCGATGGGGAAGCCGTAGCCCCAGTGGATATCGGGCATGGCCAGCGAGTAGTTGACGATGCCGGGCAAAAAAGCCACGTTAGCCACCTGGTCGAAGGCGTGCTCCTCCCAGATATGGTCGAGCATGGCCTCGCTGGCAAAGATGCGGCCGGGCACCGACATGCCCTGCTTATAGCTAGGTGGTATCTCCCAGCGGTAGTCGTCTATCTTCTTGACTATGGCTCTCCAGGGTGAAGTCATCACACCCCCTAAATGTCGAATATCACCCGGACCCGGTAGCCCCCGTTCTTTTCGATTTTGAGCATGTGGTAGGTGGCCGCTTTGACCCCCGTCTTCAGCTTATGCCGGGCGTTATCCACCTTTTCCCCATAGCCCCGGGCTTTGAGGTGGCGGTTATTCAGCTCGATGATGTCGAAGCGCTTGAAGAGGATGCTTTCGGCGTCGAAGTAGTAGACCAGCTCGTTGAGCCAGTCCACCAGTAGGCCTTCGGTATCGGCGGCGCTAAGCTCAATATCGCGGTGCAGCGCCTCTTCGATGTCACCGAGGTTGGTGATGATGCCGAACAGGCCCCTGGCCGCGTTGACGAACGCCTGCCTCAAATCGGCGCCGTAGGCGATAATGCCGATATCGGCGGTATGGTCGAAGATTTCAAAGTCCTTGGTCATCGTCATTTGAGGACTAAATTATAGCATAAGAGTCTGGGGCGATAAACACAACCCTTTGAGCCTCTTACCTCTATCTAGTATAATATAGATATGAACTTAGAGAACGAAGGCGACCATATTAAGAGCGCCCGCGAGATAGCCATGGAAAAGGTGGCGGCGATGGGCGAGGTGACCGAGGAAGAGCGCCTGGGCTGGAAGTACGTCCCCGAGGGAGAAAAGCTGGCGGCTAAATACATGAAACAGGACATCAACCTGGCCGCCGAGCTGGGCAAATTCGAGGCGAAGGTAGTCGGCTACGTTAAGGAAGGCGTCAGCGACATACTGCTCAGGAACATTGCTTTGCCCGCTAATGACCTTGCCCGCAAGAACAACAAGAAGGCGATGGAGGGCATAAAGGCCATCAAGAAGGACAAGGTAACTGTGGAGAACACCTTCAGCAAGATAAGGAACATCTTCAACCACTACACCGAGCAGGGCGAGGCGCAGCGGCGGCAGGCTTACCAACAGCTCAAGACCGAATTCGGCGCCAAGGTCCAGGAGGCGCTCAAGCAGCAGATGGGCACGACGGCCAACGTGCAGATAGATATCGAAAACCAGCCCCAGTTCCAGGAAGAGTGGCGGCGGCTGAAGCTGCAGCTCGATTCGCAATACGTCAGCCTACTCAACGAATACAAGCAGGAGCTGGCGGCCATAGCCTAAGAGGATAACGATGGAAACCGAAGACGAGAGAATCATAGAGGCCGTCAAAAACACCGAGATTTTGAGGCCGCCCAAGCGGAGCCTGGCTACATTCGGCACGACCAACGTATATTACTACCTGGTCACCGAGCCGGCCTACTCCGAGCTGGTCGAGAGCGCCGCCGAGACCGTAATCAGGGAAGGCCGGGTCATCGCCGAGAGGCCCAAGATTGTCACCCCCCTCTACCTCTCCCACCTCGAAGGCTTCAGCCCGGAGGCGAAGCGGTACCTGGAAAGCCTCACCAAGGCCTACGGCTTCCACGCCCCGGGGCTTTACTACACCTATAAAAACGAGCCCAAGGGGCTCAACATCGTCTCCGACAACCTGCTGGCGGTGGTGGCCAAGCTGAACCGCCAGATTGATAAGCGCGGCGACCCGCTGGCTTCGATTATCCGGGGGCAGGACGAGCTCTGGGACGTTTCGCTGTTGAAGTTCATCTACGAAATGACCCGAAGCTCAATGCCCGACAACCTGATGCAGCTGGAAACCAGGGGGCTTCTGGACATGGACGCCAGGGGTGTCCCCGCCGACGCCAGGGTCAGAATCGAGGAGCTTTTCAAGCTGGTCAGTGCTGGCGACCTCGACCCCGGTGAGCTTAAAAAGGAGCTCGACCGCTGGGGGCTTTTCCAGGAATACGAGGACAGGTTCCTGAACATCTTCAAGAAGGGAAGGCGCTAGACATGGTCGAGGAATCAGTCCGGGTCAGACCCCCCAGCGAGGCCAACAGCCTGCTGCTGCCGGTAACCATCGGCTGCTCCCACAATACCTGCACCTTCTGCGGCACCTATTCCGACGTCAAGTTCCGCGTCCGGCCGCTGGAGGACATCAAGCGCGACATCGACACCGTGGCTGAAAACTACAGCTTTAGCCTGCGGCGCGTCTTCCTGGAGAACGGCGACGCCCTTATCGCCCCCCAAAGACTATTGGTGCCGGTACTGAAATACCTCAAGGAAAAGTTTCCCAATTTAGATAAAATCGGCACCTACACCACCCCGCAGTCCGGGCTGATAAAGAGCGTCGACGAGCTTAAAGAGTTGCACGAGCTGGGGCTGACCATCGCCTACCTGGGCGTGGAGACAGGTGACGAAGAGCTGCTCAAGAAGATTGACAAGGGCGCCACTTACGACCAGATAGTGGAAGCGGGCCGCAAGATAAAGCAGGGGGGCATCACCCTCTCGGTAACGGTGATATTGGGGCTGGGTGGGCCCGAAGGCTCTGAAAAACACGCCCTGGGCACCGCCCGAATCCTGACCGACATCGACCCCGACTTCGCCGGCGCCCTGACCCTTATGCTCGTCCCCGGTACTCCCCTCCATAAGGACTGGGAAGAGGGCCGCTTCCAGCTCATCACGCCCCTCCAGTCTTTGGCCGAGCTTAAGACGATAATAGAGAACTCTAACTTCACCAACTGCTTCTTCACCGCCAATCACGCTTCCAACTATTTGCCCATCAAGGCCAGGCTGCCCCAGCAAAAGGCGGCGGTGCTTAAATTAATCAACGAGGTGCTGGAAAGCGGTGACATGTCCCGCCTCCGCCCCGAGTTCACGCGAGCTTTATAGAGAAAGGACGCAATTTGAAGATTACGCAAATCGAAGCCAGGGACCTCTCCGAGGCCTGGTTTCTCTGCCTGCGGAAGACACTGACCGAAGGACATGAGTACAAGATTGACCGCGGCAGCTACCAGGGCCAGCACCGTAAGGAACTGGATTTCGCCGCCGTCCAGATTACCAACCCCGGCACCCGACCCCTCGTCCCCTCCACCCCCCAGGGCGTGCCCCCACCCACCTCGATGGAATACATCGAAGAATA
>JASFEJ010000028.1:0-12396 GCA_050124895.1 Dehalococcoidia bacterium | reverse complement strand
CCTCCAGCGCCTTCGGCAGGTTCCCGGTAAAGGAAGTAAGCATCCCCAGGAAGAGGAACTCCACCGCGCAGGCCATTAGGATACCTCGGCTCTTAAAGCCCGCCTTGATGCCCGTAATCATCGGCGGCATCTTTATGGCCACCCCCTTGGGGGCATTCCTGCCCAGGAAGGCCCACAAAAAGGCTACCACCAGCGTGGCTATGCCGCTAAAGCCAAAGGCCGCCTGCCAGTCCGGGAAAAGTGGTCCGACGAACATCCCCAGACTCATCCCGGCGCCAATAGCCGTCATGTAGATACCGGAAGCCAACCCCGCCTGCCTCGGCGGAAACCAGATGCCGACCAGCTTGGGCAGGTTGGGTACCGCCCCGTAGATGGCTATACCGAGCAAACAGGACAGGATGAACATTACCGCGAAGTCGGGGGCAAATACTCGGGCCAGCCCGGCGGCGCCTCCCAGAAAGACGGCTATGCCCACTACTGTCCTGATGCCGAAACGGTCGGCGGCGGCGCCGGCGGCGGTAGCCCCCCAGATGCCCATCATGGCGGGGGCGATGAATATCAGCGTGTACTGCACGTGGCTTAGGCTCAGGTCGGCCGACAGCGGTGAGGCCAGCGATGGCAGCAGGTACCAGGAACAGTGCAGGAAGGTTATGGTTAGCCAGGCCAGTCCCAGAATAACCCAGCGATATTTGGGGTATCTTTCGGCTTCGGTGCTCAAGCTCAGGCGTTCGTTTCTAGTCAACCAAAAGGGAGCCGCGTTGAAGATATATTAAAGATGAGGATATATCAAAGTGGTCAGGGTTGTCAATTTTCGGGGCTTTTAGCGCGACAGGCCCGGTGTATTTAACGTGTAGCCCCCGTCGTTTTCGGGGAAAATCTCCTTGAGTTTCAGCGTCCTGCCCGTCTGGATGGCGGTAAAGCCGTATCTCTTGCGGATGCGGTCGATGGCCCGGTTCAACTGCTCCTGACGCTGGGCGGAACTATCCATCATGTCCAGCTGCCGTCCCGTCTCCACCAGCTCCGAGACTCCGATGCCGACGAGGCGCACCGCCCGCTTTTCCCCGGCTAAAGCTTGTTTTAACAGCCTCTGCCCCGTCTCAAAGATAGTCTGGTCGCTGTCCGTGCTCTGGCTCAAGGTCCGGCGGCGGGTAATGGTGGTGAAGTCGCCGTACCTCAGCTTAAGGGTGACGCAGCGCGCCCTTTTGTTCTTCTGGCGCAGGTCGGCGCCCACCCTCTCCCCCAAATAGCGCAGCGTCGATTCGAGCCGGGCGGGGTCTTTGATGTCTTGGGCGAAGGTGGTCTCGCGGCTGGCGGACTTGGCTGCGGTGGGGGGTTCCACCTCTCTATCGTCAAGGCCGCTGGCGAAGCGTTTTAGAAGCTCACCAGACGCACCAAAATGGCTTTTAAGGGCTTTTAGGGGCATTAACGATAGTTTGCCTATGGTGTCGATTCCCAGGCTCTTTAATTTGGGCTCTGTCTTTGGGCCGATTCCGGGCAGCTTGGCGATGGGCAAAGGCGCTAAAAATTTGGCCTCCTCCCCCTCTCCTATCTCCAAAAGTCCGTCGGGCTTACTCATCTCAGAGGCGACCTTGGCTACCACCTTACCGCCGGCGATGCCGATGGAGGCGTTGATGCCTAGCTCTTGGTTGACCCGCTGCTTTATCTTTTGCGCCATCCGCTTTATCGAGCCGTGGAGGGACTCAAAGCCGGTGGCGTCGAGGTAGGCTTCGTCGAGGCCCATCGGCTCTAAGTAGGGGGAAAAGTCAGCCAGTATCGCCATGAACTTCTGCGAAGCCTCACGGTATTTAGCAAAGCTGCCCTGAATGAATATCGCCTGGGGACAGAGACGGCTGGCGGTTACCAGGGGCATGCCCGAGTGCAGCCCAAAAGCCCGCGCTTCGTAAGAGGCGGCGGCGACCACCCCCCGCCCCTCGGGCCTCCCCCCGACGACGACGGGCTTGCCCTTGAGACTGGGGTTATCCACCTGCTCTACGGAGACGAAGAAGGCGTCGAGGTCGATGTGCATAATACGGCGGGACATGACTCACATTTTATCTACCTTTATTGCCTTAAAGGGGCAGGCCCGGGCGCAGTCGCCGCAGCCCTGGCAGAGAGAGGGGTCGGGCATGGGTATCTCGTAGGGGGCTTCCTGCTTGAGGAGCTGATGGGTGCAGGCCAGCGCCGCCGCACAGATTCCGTCCCGGCATTTGTGTGGAGAGCATTTCTTAAAATCAATCAGGGCTATCTTATTCGGCATCGGTTCTGGTTGGCCTTTCCCTCTCGACCTGTTCCACGGAGACGAAGAAGGCATCGATGTCGATATGCATGATGCGGCGCGCCATAGGCCTTTATTATACTGCAATAAGCCGATGTATGCCCTATTCTTCTTCGGATCCCGGCGGCGACATCTTCTGCATCCAGTACGGGTAGAGGGGCAGGGGCTCACTTATCTCGTCGAGGCGTGCCACCTCTTCGGCGCTCAATTCCCAATCGACAGTTTTGAGGTTATCCTTCAGCTGTTCGGGCGTGCGCGCCCCGATGATGACCGAAGACACCCCCTCTTTAGCCAGCATGTAGTTCAACGCCGCCTGGGCGACGGTGGCTTTATGGGCTTTGGCGATTTTGTCCAGCTCCTCAACAACATCGTAGCCCTTTTCTTCGTCGTGGGGTATGGGGCCGGGCTGCGGCCCGCTTAAGCGGGTGCCCTTGGGCCGGGGCTTACCCCGGCGGTATTTGCCGCTCAGGAGACCGCCGCTAAGCGGGCTCCAGACCAGTATGCCCAGCCCCTGGTCCAGGCAGAGTGGCACCAGCTCGTTTTCCAGCTCGCGCGACAGCAGCGAATAGTGCGCCTGCAGCGTGACGAAGCTCTCCCAGCCGCGCTTGTCGGAGATAGCCAGCGCTTTCATCAGCTGCCAGCCCGAAAAATTAGAGCAGCCGATGTAGCGCACCTTTCCCTGACGCACCAGGTCGTCCAGGGCGCGCATGGTCTCCTCCAGCGGCGTGTCGGGGTCGAAGCTATGCACCTGGTAGAGGTCGATATAGTCCGTGCCCAGTCGCTTCAGGCTGGCGTGGCACTGCTCGATGATATGGCGGCGGGCAAGCCCTATATCGTTTGGCCCCGGCCCCATTTTGAAGCGCACCTTGGTGGCCAGAATAACGTCTTTCCGGCGGTTGCCCAGCGCCTTGCCTAGTATCTCCTCGGAAAGCCCTTCGGAATAGACATTGGCGGTATCGAAGAAGTTTACCCCCGCGTACAGCGACATATCCACCAGGGTGGTGGCTTCCCGCTGTCCCAGGTCGCCGACGTGCTTGAAGAAACTACTCCCCCCGAAAGTCATCGTGCCTAAACACAGCTCAGAGACCTTGACCCCCGTTTTGCCCATAGAGCGCATCTTCATTTTTCATCTCCTTATGCCCGATTAGTCACCCCGCGAGATAAACTCTTTAACCCGCCGCTCGAAGACGGCCCGTTCCAGGAGCACGCGGCGCTGGCAGCCCAGGCACTTAATGCCGATATCCGCCCCCAGCCTCACCACCCGCCACTGGTCACTGCCGCAGGGGTGCTTCTTCTTAAGGCGGACGACGTCGCCCAAGTTTATCTCCATAACCATGGCTTAACTCCAAGGCGGCGGCTTTATTTCTTCTTCGGCTTGGCGGCGAGGTGTCTGATTTCTTCCCGCAGCGACAGGGCGACCTGACGGGCGGCCTGGGCGAAATCGCGCCTTCGTGAGGCGTAGATGACCTGCCGCGACGAGTTAAATATGGCTCCCCCTCCCCAGTTATCGACCCCGTTCTTGACGGCCAAGCTCAGGTCTCCCCCCTGGGCGCCGATACCGGGTATCAAGAGCAGCATCTTGGGGTGGTTGTGCCTTATCAGCTTCAATTCTTCGGGGTTGGTGGCGCCCACCACCAGCCCGATGTTATGGCCCTTGCCCTTCTTGTTCCACTGCTCGGCCTTGAGGGCGACAATCTCGAAGAGGGGCACCTCCTTGCCGTCCAGGATGAAGGGCAGGCCCTGGAAGTCAGCGGCGCCGGGGTTCGAAGTGCGGCAGAGGATAAAGACCCCCTTCTCCCAGTAGTCAATAAAGGGCTCGATGGAGTCGAAGCCCATGTAGGGACTCACGGTGACGGCGTCGAAGCCGTGTATGGTGAACATGGCTTTGGCGTAGGCCTTGGCTGTGTTGCCGATATCACCCCGCTTGCAATCGCCGATGATGGGTATGTTTTCGGGTATGGCCTTGATGGTGCGCTTCAGGCTCTCCATCCCCTTGTCCAGCGCCTCGTAAAAGGCGAGGTTGAGCTTGTAGGCGCAGACCAGGTCGGATGTGGCCTTGATGATCTCCTTGTTGAATTTGGAGACGGCTATCCCCTCCCGCATCAGCTCCAGGTCGGGATCGAGCCCGACGCAGAGCAGGCTCTGGTTCATCTTCATGGCGTTGTTCAGTTTCTCGTTGAAATTCACCTCTTTACCCCCTGCGTTGATAATAGCAATCAAGGGCGTCTGGGTCAAGAGTCGGATTGTGGCTCTAAAGGCGCTGGTGCTATAATTATCCCCAATATGGACTACCGGCAGGCCATAGATTACATCAACGGCTACACCGACTACGAGAAGATAGGCATGCCCCACGACCCCGCCTTCTACGACCTGCGTCGTGTCTACGAGCTCTTGTCTCTTTTGGGCGACCCCCAGAAAAAGGCGGGCTCGGTGCATATCACCGGCACCAACGGCAAGGGTAGCGTGGCCATCATGATAGCTTCGGCGCTCACCGCGGTGGGCTATCCTACCGGGCTTTATACCTCCCCCCACCTCCACAGCTGGCGGGAGAGAATCAGGGTCGACGGCGAAATGATTTCTGAGGCCGAGCTGGCCCAAATAGTCACTGAGCTCAGGCCCCACGTGGAGGCGGTAAACAAGCGGGCGACCTACGGGGAGCTGACCACCTTCGAGCTCCTCACCGGCATGGCTTTCGCCTACTTTGGTCAAAAAGGAGTGAAATTTCAGGTGCTTGAGGTGGGGATGGGGGGCAAGTTCGACGCTACCAGCGTCATCACTCCATTGGTGGCTGTTCTCACCACTATCGGCCTCGACCACACCGATGTCCTGGGCGACACCATAGCCGAAATCGCCGCCGAGAAGTGCGGCATCATTAAGCCCGCTATTACCGTGGTCACGTCCCCCCAGCCCCCCGAAGCGGCCGAGGTAATCGCCAAGACCTGCGCCGAGCGTAAGGCAAAGCTACTGGTCGTGGGCAAAGACGTTAGCTGGCAGGCTCTCGAATCCGGTCTGGACGGGCAGCGCTTTGAGGTCAAGGGTCGCCAGGGCAACTATAAGCTTTCTATACCTATCCTCGGTGAGCACCAATTGCAAAACGCTGCCACCGCCGTGGCCGCTTTAGAGGTCTTAGCCGAAAGGGGTTTTGACATCACCGCCGAGAGCATCGCCCGAGGTCTGGCTAAAATAGAGTGGCCCGGCCGCTTTCAGGTCCTGCGCCGCGACCCGCCTCTGGTCGTTGACGGCGCCCATAACATCGACGCCGCCCGCAGCCTGAAAAAGGCGCTCAAAGAGTACTTCGACTTCAATAAGGCCATACTGGTGATGGGGGCTTCGGACGATAAGAACATCAAGGGCGTTATCGCCGAGCTTTTACCTCTCTTCGACAGGGTCATCGTCACCCGTTCCCGCCACCCCCGGGCCATGGCGCCGGCGCCCTTAGCCGCCGAGTTCGCCCGCCACGGTGTAAAGGCCCGCATCGCCGAGGATGTGCCCGCGGCGCTCTCCCAGGCGCTTTCCCTGGCCGGGGAAAAGGACCTGGTCTGCCTGGCGGGCTCGCTCTTTATCGTCGGCGAGGCCATAGGGGCGGCGGCTAAAATTTTGCCTTGATACGCCCGATTAGGCTAAAATAGCTAAGAATACACCCATGAGGTTAATATATGCCTATCTATGAGTATGAGTGTGATGATTGCCATCACCGCTTTGAGAAGAAGCAGAGCTTTGACGCCAAGCCAATAGCCAAGTGTCCCCAGTGCGGGGGCAAGGTTCGCCGCGTCTTCCACCCCGCCCCGGTCATCTTTAAAGGGAGCGGTTTCTACATCACCGATAACCGCAAAAAGGCCCCCGATATGGGCCCGGGCGAATTCAAGTCGGCGGACGAGGGGAAGGACAAGAAGAAGTGAAAGTCCTCCTGCAAAGAGTCACCAGCGCCTCGGTAACTGTTGGGGGGGAAGTGGTGGGTAAGATAGGGCGGGGGCTGGTGGTCTTGGTCGGCGTCGCCGAGGGCGATGAGCCTAACGACGCCGATTACCTGGCGCAAAAGCTGGTAAATTTGCGCATCTTTGCCGATAAAGAGGAAAAGTTCAATCTCTCGGCTCTGGATATCAAAGCCGAGCTGCTTCTGGTGAGCCAGTTCACGCTGCTGGCCGACGCCAGGAAGGGGCGCCGCCCCAGCTTTACCGGGGCCGCCCCGCCCCAACTGGCCGAAGAGTTATTCGAATACTTCGTCAATGCGGCCAAGGGGAGCGGCCTAAAAGTGCAAACGGGCCGCTTCCAGCAGTACATGCAGGTCGAAATCCACAACGACGGCCCGGTGACCATCATGCTCGATAGCCGCGACAGGCGCTAATAGTTAAGGGGCTATTGCTCGCGCTTGAGGGCGACGCTGCCCTTGGCTACCCTCATAGTCGCTCCCGATTCCACCTTGATGACGATGCTATCCTCGCTGACGCTTTCAATCACGCCGTATATGCCGCCCGCCGTAACCACCTTGTCTCCCTTCCTCAGCTCTTCCATCATCTGCTGATGTTCTTTCTGTCTCTTGCGCTGGGGACGAATCATGAGGAAGTAGAACATGGCGAAGATGAGCACCAGGAAGACAATCATGTAGATGGTGCTGGTGCTGCTGCCTTCACCTTCGGTGGTGCCGTAACAACCGCCCAGCAGCGCTATGGTGGCGAGCATGGCGACAATTAGCACTAAGCTCAGAATTTTGGACCGCTTCATTTTGCCTCCTATGATAGTTTAACCTTCAGCTACCCCCTGGAGCGACCAGGGGCTTGTTTTCTCGACCCTTATTTTCATCAGTTTTCCCCGACAGTCGCGGCTGTCGTTAAAGAATACCAGTTTATCGGTTCTAGTGCGACCCCACCACCTGCCCTTCTTTTCCTCCTCCACCAAAACCTCCACCAGCTTGCCCTTGAGGCGGGCGTTGATACCAGTGGCGATTTTCTCCTGCAATCGCTCGATGTGTTCCCGGCGCTGCTTCTTTTCGGCGGGGGGAACATTATCGGCCAGCTTCCTGGCGGCGAAAGTCCCCGGCCGCGGCGAAAAAGCGGCTATATGGACTGTATCAAAATTTAGCTCGGATAGCAAGTCGGCCGTCTCCTGGAATTCGATTTCCGTCTCTCCGGGGAAGGCGAGCAGGATATCGGTGCTCAAGGCGATTTCGGATATCTTAGCCCTTATCTTATTAACCAGCTTGCGGTAGTGCTCGACGTCATAGCCCCGTTTCATCGCTTTTAGAATCTCGTTGCTTCCCGACTGCACGGGCAGGGTAAGCTGCTCGCAGACCTTGTCCAGCGCCGCCACCGCCTCGATGAGCTTGAGGCTCATGTCCTTGGGGTGGTTGGTCAAAAAGCGTATCCGCCAGAGCCCTTCGATACCGTTCAGCTCGTATAATAAATCGGCCAGGTCAGGTTTTTCGGCGAGGTCGTGGCCGTAAGAGTCCACGTTCTGCCCCAGCAGGGTGACCTCTCTGGCCCCCCGCCCCACCAGCTCTTTTACCTCGTTAACGATTTCGGCTGGCGGACGGCTCTTTTCCCTCCCCCGGCGGTAGGGGACGATACAATAGCTGCAAAAATTATCGCAGCCCTGAATGATGGGCACATAGGCGGCGACGTTCGGCTTTTGGGGGAGGGGTATCTCTTTAGGGCTTTCCAACCACGGCGGCTGTTCCCCCGGCCTGAAGAAATAATCAACCTGGGGGAAGCGTTTTTGCAGACTTCTGGTGTCGGCGTTGACCAGGCAGCCGGTGACGGCCAGGGTCATATCGGGGCGCGCTTTACGCAACGCCTTGAGGTTGTCGAGTTTGTTTTTCACGCGGTCCTCGGCGCTCTGGCGCACCACGCAGCTGTTGAGCACCACCAGCTCGGCTTCATTGGCCGCGCCGGCCTGGTAGCCCAGCCGTTCGAAAAGGCTAGCCAGCCTTTCCGATTCCGCCTTGTTCATCTGGCAGCCGATGGTCCAGATGTGATATTTAGGCATGGTTCCGCTCGATTGATTCAGGGGTATTTTAGTCGTGTGACGAGGTTATTTTCAGCACTGGGCTTTTTTATCGACCAGTCTTAAAAGCCCGGCTATTTTCTCTTCGTCGATGTCGGCCACGGCGTAGACCTTGATGTGCCGCATCGTCTTGCCGCCGCCTTCGAAAAGGGCGATTTCCTCCTTGGTCAGCCCCTTGATGGCGAACCCCAGATTAACCTTGTCTTTGAGGGACCCGATGTAAAACTTGCCATCGGCAAAGACGGGAACGCCCCACCTCATCTCCTCTTCCACCCCGGGGAGGGTCTTGAAGATAAGCTCTCTCAAGCGCTGGCAGATTTCTTTTTGCGGGGATGGCTGCTGGTTAATATAGTCGTCAACTTTGCTCATAGTTGCTTGGTGGCGGAGGGGGAGGGATTCGAACCCTCGACCCCAGTTTCCCAGGGTAAGCGCTTAGCAGGCGCCCGCACTAGACCACTATGCGACCCCTCCGTTGTCTCAGATTAAATACAGCCACCTAAGGATGGCCTATTTGTTTTGCTGCTGCTCTCTTATCGCCTTTATCATGTCGAGAGTTTTTTTGCTGTAAAGCTCCTGCTTGTAATGAACGTCGCAGGGGAACTCGGCGCAACTCAGGCAGTGACCCTGGTTCTTGTTTATAGCACACTCGAGTATTGAACAGGCCTGTCCCATGACCGCTTTCGACCTTTCCAGCTTCTCCGGGGCTTTGGGGTCCGTTCCGCCGACACAGCCTCCCAAGGGACAGCCCCCTGATAACATGGCACCACAGACTTCGCAGGCTAGACCACAGGCTCCTGGCATTTTAGTTCCCCCTTCCGTTTTTGTTCTCGGACGATTATTGTATCACAGCCCTAAATTTGGCTCAATCTCCGCTTGATTTCGGGTATAGCCTCCCGGGCGGCTATCTCCCCCAGTTCGATGCACTCGGCGGCGTGTTGGAATTCACCGGGGTGGATGTGGGCGGTATCGGGGGTAATGACGATATCAGCGCCCTCGAGGGAAGTCTTGGCGATGATATTGGTGCCGATGTAGAGGGACTGCAGGATAACGTGGAAGATATTGGGCTCCTTCGGCTTCTTCCCGCTGGACGATTTCAGGCGATGGACGCTGGTGCTTACGTCGGGCATGACGTTGACGGCGATGATAAAGTCGGCGCCCATAGTTTTGAGCACGCTCACCGGCACCGGGTTGACCAGGCCCCCGTCCACCAGGTAGCGGCCCCGCCACTTGGCTACGGTGAATATCCCCGGTATGGAGATGGTGGCCCTTACCCCGTCCAGCACCGAGCCGCGGTCAATGACCACCTCCTCGCCGGTGACAATATCGGTGGCCACCAGCGCCAGCGGTATGGGCAATTCCTCGAATTTAACATCGTTGCCCATCGTCTTTTCAAGCAGGTTGATGACCGCCTTGCCCCCGAAGAGACCCGACTTGGGCAGGGCCAGGTCGGCCAGCGAGAGCATCTTCATCACGTTCAGCTTCAGGGCTAACTCCTTCATGACGCTGGAGTCCTGCCCCCGGGCGCGGAAGGCGCCCACCATTCCGCCGATGCTGGTGCCGGCAATCATGTCGATGGGGATTTCCTCCCGCTCTAGGACATCCAGCACGCCGATATGGGCCATTCCTCGCGCCGCCCCGCCCCCCAAGGCTAGTCCCACCTTCATCTTTTGCATAGGGCTATTCTACCATAAAAGCGGGTTATTGAGCCTTCGACGGGCTTATGCTAATATGGGCTTGAGAACTGTGGAGATAAACATTCTGGTCGATGAGGGAGTCGAGGCTGGCGTCGAGCCGTCCTGGCTTGAGGATGTCTCTGAGCGGGTGCTGGCGGCGGAAAAGGCCAGCGCCAAGACCGAGGTGGGCATCTTTGTCACCGGCCAGGCAATGGTGCAACAGCTCAACCGTAACTTCCGGGGCCGGGACGAGCCCACCGATGTCCTCGCCTTCTCCGCCCGCGATGAGGCCGAAGGCCTGCCCCGCTTTATCCTCGCCCCCGACGGGCTCAGTCACCTGGGCGAGGTGATTATCTCCTACCCCCAGGCGGCCCTACAGGCCGAGGAGCACGGCCATTCCCTCAAAAAAGAGCTAACCATACTGCTTATTCACGGCCTGCTCCACCTGCTTGGCTATGAGCATGAGGCGGATGAGGCACAGGAGCTTAAGATGCAGGCCAGGGAGAAGGAACTACTCAAGCTCATCGAAGGCGGCGGCCGATGAGGGTATTGGGCCTTAACGGCAGTCCTCGCCGCGGCGGCAACACCGAGTTGCTCTTGGCGGAGGTGATGAAGGGCGCCGAAAGTCAAGGCGCTGAGACCAAGACCCTGGTGCTCAATAAGCTCAAGATTACCCCCTGCCAGCACTGCGACGCCTGTTTCGAGGCGGGCGTCTGCCGCATCAAGGACGATATGCCGACGGTATACAAAGAGATGGAAAAGGCCGACCGCATCGTGCTGGCTTCGCCGATTCACTTCCTGGGCCTGACCGCCCAGATGAAGGCCATGATTGACCGCGGCCAGGCGCTCTGGGCGAGGAAATATATACTAAAGAAACCGCCGCTGGGCGATAGGCGACCCCGTAAAGGCTTATTCATCGCCGTGGGCGCTATGAAGCTGGCCCGCCTCTTCGAGCCCTCGCTGGCGACGGTCAAGGCCTTCTTCACCGTCATCGATGTCGGCTACGCCGGCGAATTGCTCTTTCCCGGCATTGACGAAAAAGGGGCTATAAAAAACCATCCCACCGCCCTCAAGGAAGCCTTTGCCGCCGGCCAGAAGCTGGTTGAATAACAGGCCGAACCCTTGTCTTTAATTATGATTGCAGGGGGCTGTTAACTATGGATGACCCTCTCCGACTGCGCAGAATAGAATACCTCCTGGGCACATTGTTAGGGCTGGTCGTCGCCGATGGGCTCATCAGCCAGTTCCTGATAAAAAGCGGCCTGGGTCGGGAAGGCAACCCCTTCCTCAGGACCATAGTGGTTGAGGACAATTTCCTCGTCGTCAAGATGTGCGGCGCCGTCATTTGCGTGCTAATACTCTGGAACATGGCCAGGAGGGTGCCCAAGGTCGCCTTCATCGCCAGCGTGAGCCTGGTATCGGTATATACGGCCATCCTGTTCTGGAATCTGGCTATTTATTTTGTTCACGGGATTTAGCCAGCAGTAGGAGGTTAGCCATGGATACCGCTACCGCTCGGAGAGGGAATCTTTGGAGAGCATGGCTAAGTGGTGGGGGTTTGACTACTAAACACTATGGCTAAGAAAAGACCGGGCATAACCGCCTTCTTTGAGGGGATAGTCGGTGCTGCCTTTATCGCTGTCGTATTACTATTCAGCCCCTTCCTCAAGGGGTGGTATCGTGGCTGGGGGGCCACCCCTGCCGAAACCAGAAGGAAGCTTCCCGGGGACGAGCTGGTTCCCCACCCCAAGATGCAATCCACGCGGGCGCTGACGATTCAGGCCCCACCCGCCGCCGTCTGGCCCTGGCTTCTGCAGTTCGGCTTAAAACGCGGCGGCTGGTATAGCTACGATTTCCTGGAGGCCATGTCCGGGGCGGCCGGCTTTATCGACGGCCACTCCACCTGGCGGATTATCCCCGAACTGCAAGACCTCAAGGTCGGCGACAAGATATGGATGCACCCCAGGATAATGCCGCTTACGGTGGCGGCTATGGAGCCGGAGAGGGCGCTTATCTTTCACACCCGGCTGGACTTGGAGACCAGCGCCTTCTTCGAAATCGGCGAGGAAATGCCCGTCCAGTACGTCAACAGCAATTGGGTTTTCTTTCTGGAAAAGTCGGCTGAAAAGGCTACCCGCCTGCTGGTCCGCTCCCGGCTGGACTATGCCCCCACCAACCTGATGAACACTATCGCCTGGCGGGTTTTTACCGACCCTGTCAGCTTTGTCATGGAACGGCGCATGATGCTTAATGTAAAAAAGCGGGCGGAGACACTGGCGGGAAAGCGCTGCTAACTGGTATGGCTTCGACTAGGCTAGGGGCAAATCGTAAATGCGCCAGGTCTTGTAGCGCTTGGCCCCCATGAACTCGGAGGGGCGCAAAATCAGGTGGTTATCCTCTAACAGCAGCGACGCCTCGCAGGTGGCGTAGCCCTTCCTGATGGCGTAT
>JASFEJ010000027.1:0-12423 GCA_050124895.1 Dehalococcoidia bacterium | reverse complement strand
CAAATCGTAAATGCGCCAGGTCTTGTAGCGCTTGGCCCCCATGAACTCGGAGGGGCGCAAAATCAGGTGGTTATCCTCTAACAGCAGCGACGCCTCGCAGGTGGCGTAGCCCTTCCTGATGGCGTATTCCTTCACCCTTTCGTAGAGCAGGGCGTCGATGCCCAGGTTGCGGAAGCCGGGGCGGACGCCGAAGAACATCAAGCGGGTGCGGCGGTCGTTGCGGCTCCGGCGCAGCAGGCGGGTAAGGCGCATCCAGTCCGAGTCGCCGCACCAACGCCAGCGCGGGCGGAAGGCGTAGTTGGGGTCGGGGAAAGCGCCCAAAACGGCGGCGGGCTTGCCCTTGACGAAGGCGAACTGGACCAGCCCCGGGTCGACGATGAGACGCAGCGAATCGGCTAGCATCATGGCCTCCTCGTCGGTGATGGGCAGGAAGCCCCAGTTGTGCGCCCAGCTGTCGTTATAAATCTTGACGATGAGGTGTACCTCGTCCTGCAGCTTCTTGAGGACGAGCGGCCTTATCTCGATGTTGCGGCGCTGCCTCACCTGCTCGGCCAGCTTCGTCAGTCGCGGCGGCGGGGGCGTCTGCACGTCCATGATGTAGGCGTAGTAGTCCTTGGCTTTGCTAAAACCGTAGCGTTCCAGGAAATCGGCGTAGTAAGGGGGGTTGTGGGTCAGCTCCACTGTCGGCGGGTGTTCGAAGCCGTCGATGAGGACGCCCTGCCTTTCGTGGGTGGCATTGGAGTACTCGCCGGGGCCGCGCATCACCGTCATGCCGCGCTCTTTAATCCAGTCTCCGGCCTTATCCAAAAGCGCCTTAGCCACCTCGTAGTCCTCGATGACGTCCCAGAAGCCGAAGAAGCCGATTTTGGTGCCGTGGTATTCGTTGAAGCGGCGGTTGATGGCTGCCGAAACCCGCCCCACCGCCTCCCCGTCGCGCCAGGCCAGAAAGTGGGTAACCTCGGCGTGCTGGTGATAGGGGTGTTTCTCGGTCAGCAGGCCGACCAGCCCCAGCAGGCGGTTACCGAGCAGGTCGCCCTTTAGCGGCGGTGTCCAGCAGGGGTCACCGCGGTGGATGCGCCAGGGCAGTTCGGCGAATAGCTTGATTCGGGACGAGCCCAGGGCTATTTCCTCAATCCTCAAGGGGGGTCGGGATATAGTTAACCTCCAGTCTATGGGGCAGGGTAAAACTCAAGATGCAAAAATTCGGGGATATTATACCACAGTTGGCAAACCAAAAATCGGGTTATCGCTTCACCACCAATTTCCCCACCGCCGCCTCCAGCCCCGAAAGCGTCAGCTGGTACATGGGGAAGAGCTTGCCAATCATCTGCACCGTGGTGTGAATCCAGAAGCGCGGCTCGTCTGGGTTGAGCCAGACGCTGTGGTCGAAGTGGTCGCGGATTCTTTTCAGCCAGAGTATGCCCGGTATCTCGTTGCGCTCGTAATAGTTTATCGCCCCGTAGCGCTCGGTCAGCTCCCAGGGCCCCATGCGGGCGTCGCCGACCAGCAGCACCTTATAGTCTGGGTCCAGCGTGTGCAGCAGGTGCAGCGTGCTCACCGCGTCCACCCGTTCGACATTTGTGTAGAGGTAATCGTAGATGCAGTTGTGGAAATAGTAGTACTGAAAGTCGCGAAAGTGGGTGCTGGAATGCGCCGCCGAGAAGAGGCGGCTGCAGAGCTTGGCGAAGGGCTCCATAGAGCCACCCACGTCCATCAGTAAAAGCAGCTTCACCGTGTTCTTGCGGCTGCGCTGCCAGATAAAGTCCAGGTCGCCGGCGTTCTTGGCGGTGGCTTTAATGGTGCCTTCGAGGTCTAGTTCATCCTCAACGCCAGTGCGGCGTAATTGTCTCAGTTTCTTAAGTGCCATGCCTATCTGGCGCACGTCCAGCGTCAAATCGCTGCGGTAGTTCTTGAATCTTCTCTCCCCGGCAATCTGGACGGCGTGCCGCCCCCCCGACTGCCCCCCGATTCTGATTCCCTGGGGGTGATAGCCCGAGTGCCCGAAGGGAGAGGTGCCGCCCCGCCCGATCCAGTGGCCGCCGCCGTCGTGCTGCTCGGTCTGCTCTTTTAAGCGCTTCTCCAACTCCTCGATGAGCTTGTCGAAGTCCATGCTCTCGAACTTGGCCCGCTCCGCATCGCTCATAAAAAAGCGATTTAGGGGGTCTTTGAGCCAGTCGAGAACCTGCTGGGTAATCTCCTCGGGGGCTTCCACCCCCTGGAAATACTGCTGGAAGGCGACGTCGTACTGGTCGTAGTAGGCTTCGCTCTTGACCAGGATGGCCCGCGCCAGGAAATAGAAATCGTCCAGGTCCTTTATGTGACCCTTGGCCAACGCCTCCATGAGGGTCATCCACTCCACCAGGGAGACGGGGACCTTGTTCTGACGGAGGATATAGAAAAAGTCGGTGAACATCTAGCGCCGCCGAGCGAAGTTGTTGACGAAGTAGTCGTAGTCGCTCTCTTTTTTGAGCAGGGTGCCGATGAAGGGCAGCTGCTTGGTGACGTTCTCGTGGGGGATACCGCCGGCGATGAGCGCCCGAATCCAGTCGATGAGCTCGCTGGTCGAGGGCTTCTTGCGGAAGTTATCCACCTCCCTCAGCGCGTAGAAGGACTTGAGCGCCTGGCTGAGCAGGCTGTCCTTGATGTCGGGGAAGTGCACCCTGACGATTTCCTCCATCAGCTCCGGGGTGGGGAACTCGATGTAGTGGAAGATACAGCGCCGCAGGAAGGCGTCGGGTAATTCCTTTTCGGCGTTGGAGGTGATGACGGTGATGGGGCGGTGGATGGCGGTAACGGTCTCGTTGGTCTCGGGGATATAGAAGCTCATCTCGTCCAGCTCGTTGAGCAGGTCGTTGGGGAACTCGATGTCGGCCTTGTCCACCTCGTCAATGAGCAGGACCACCTGCTCCGGTGAGCTGAAGGCCTGCCCCAGCTTGCCCAGCTTGATGTACTGCTTGATGTCGGAGATGTCTTTATCACCGAAGCGGCTGTCGTTGAGCCTTTGCACGGTATCATAGACGTAGAGCCCTTCCTGGGCCTTGGTCGTCGACTTCACGTTCCAGGTGAGCAGCTTCTTCTCCAGCCCCTGGGCGATGCTGTGGGCGAGCAGGGTCTTTCCCGTCCCCGCCTCCCCCCTGATTAAAAGCGGCCGGCCTAAGGCAATCGAAACGTTGACCGCATTCCTAAGCGGTTCCGAGGTAACGTAGTCCTCCGAGCCGCTGAATTGGGCAAAACTATCCTTTTCCAATGCTGTCCTCCCGAAAGATTGGCCGCGGACTTGCGTCGCGGCTTAGGGTTGCTTCTATAGGGATTTAATCACTCCCAGCATAAATTATACCTGAGAGTGGGAGATATAAGCAAACTTGGGGGATGGCGCTCACTAGTAGCGGACCAATACCCCCCTGTCCTCTAGGGCCTCGATGACATCCATGTCTTCCGAGTCGAGGAAATCATTACCGGCCAGAAAGACGGTGTCGTCTATGCCTAGTCCGCTGTTATCCAATAGAGGCGAGAAGTCGCTTACCTGGTTAAAGCCAAAGGAGAGGTCAGCCAGGCTGGTGAGGTTGGCCAATGGGGCGATGTCGCTTATTTGGTTATAGTCCAGAAAGAGTACCATCACATTGGTGAGGTTAGCCAGGGGCGAGAGGTCGCTTATCTGGTTCTCGTGGAGGTAGAGTATGGTCAGACTGGTGAGATTTTCCAGCGGGGAGACGTCGCTTATCTGATTAGTATCGAGGAAAAGCTCGATCAGACCAGTAAGGTTAGCCAGCGGAGAAATATCGCTTATCTGGTTCTCAAAAAGGCTGAGCTTAGTCAGGCCGGTGAGGTTAGCCAGCGGGGAAATGTCAGTTATCTGGTTCCCGTGGAGCCTGAGCTCTGTCAGGCCAGTGAGGTTGGCCAGGGAGGAGAGGTCGCTTATCTGGTTGTTGCTAAGGTCGAGTAAAGTCAGGTTAGTGAGGTTGGAAAGCGGGGAGAGGTCGGTTATCTGGTTTAGAAAAAGGTAGAGTTCAGTCAGGCCGGTGCAGTATTCCAAGCCGGATAGGTCGGCGATATCTCTGCTATGGGCAAACAACGTGGTAAGACTAGCCAATTCGCCGGCTGTTATCTCTTCGCCGGCCGGTTTATCGAGGGCGTCCCTGACGGCGGCCTCAAGGTTCCCGTCGGGGAAGCTAACGGTTTCCGGACTTTCGGGTTCCTCCGGTTCCTCTGGCCCCTCTGGGGGTGATGGGGCCGGTGCTGGTTGAGGGCCCTGGCAGGCCGCCAGCGGCACCGCCACCAGAGCCATCAGGGCGATAACGATAAAGACTTTCACTATCATTTTAGCTCCCCTCCAGTCGGCAAACTAACACCGAAATCGCCTTTTGTCAATACCCCAAAAGTATAGGGGTGCCTCTGTGGGCAGGAAGAGGCAATAATAGGCCTAATTTGTATCCTCCCCACGTGGGGAGTAAAATATAGCTATATGAACGCAAGGCTGCTCAAAAGCACCCTGCCCTGGTTGGCTCTGGCCTTAGTGATGCCCCTGCTGGCGCTTTCCTTCACGGCGGGCGTGGCCAGTGCTGGCTGCGGCTGTGGGGGCGATGGTACCCCGCAGCCAGCTCCACCGCCGGCGGTCACGGCCGTCCACGTTGATATCAGCCCCGGCGGCGGTGGCAATGTCGAGGTAGAGAGGCAGCTGCCCAACGCCTACCCCTTTACCCGCACCGTGGTGGTGAATGAGAACGTCTACCTGGAGGCGATACCGGCGGAAGGCTATTACTTCGTCGGCTGGGGTGGCGACCTGGAGGGCAGCGAGAGCCCGGTATACGTGAGGGTAATTAACGACACGACCATCACCGCCCACTTTTTTCCCGAAGAGATTGTTTCCGAGGATAACCGGCTCCGCCTCGTTTTCCCGGTGGGCACCGCTGTTAAGGATGGGGAAGGCCAGCCGCTGGCGGGGCTGGAAATCGCTGTCAATGGAGCGTCGCTGCCATCGCCCCCCGAGGCCGGTATCGTCGGGCTGCCTTATGAGCTGGGACCCCAGGGGACAACCTTCGACCAGCCGGCCACCCTGAACTTCAGCTATGACCCCGCCGAAATCCCCCCCCAGGCAGCCGAAGCCGAGCTGGCCCTGGGCTACTACGATGAAGCCTCCGGGCTGTGGACGGAATTGCCTTCGGTGGTGGATACCGTCAATCATATCGTTAGCGCCCCGGCCGAACACCTGAGCACCTTCGCCGTCATTGTCCCTCTGCCGGCGCCGCTGCCGGCCAGCTTTACCGCCAGCGCGCTCAACGTTTCCCCGACCGAGGCCGAAATCGGTGAAACGGTAACCGTAAGCGTCCTGGTGACCAACAGCGGTGAGCTGGAGGGCGACTATGCCCTTATCCTCAAGCTGAACCGGGTGGTGGCCGAGGTCAAGAAAATAACCGTGGCTGGCGGCGATAGCCAGGAGGTGGTCTTTAGCGCCGCCCGTGATGAGGCCGGCGCTTACTCGGTGGAGGTTAACGGACTTGAAGGCTCATTTACCGTCCTGGAGGCACCGCTCCTGCCCATTAGGCTCCCCAAGGCGGTTATCTGGGTAATACTGGGGCTGGCCATAGCGGCGCTGGCGGTGGCGACCAATATCTTACCGGTGGCCCTGATGTACCGCAGCAAAGACTAGCCCCGCGCCGAGCCCGGCACTCCCCTTAGTTTCTGAAACACCCCTGTGCACCAAAATAGGCAATACTAGGCTTAAAATTTGAATACAAAAGTGGACTGAAGTACAATATGTTTATATAAACCGGATGAGGATGGAGTTGATGAAGATGAAACTGTTTAAAAATGCCTTACCCTGGCTGGCTCTGGCAGTGCTGCTGCCCGTGCTGGCTTTGTCCTTAAACGTCGTCCCCGCCGAAGCGGGCTGCTGTGGGGGTACGCCCCCCGAGACCGAACTCTTCCGTCTCTATGTCAGCCCCGACGGCGGTGGTGATGTCTCGATAGGAGGCGAATTGCCTGGCCCCTATCCCTACGTTCATCTCATTGAGAAGGGTACACTCTTATCTCTTGAAGCCACCCCGGCCGATGGCTATTATTTTGTCGGCTGGAGCGGTGCTTTAAGCGGCGACCAAAACCCGATAGCGATAGCTGTAACCACCGAAACCAACATCACCGCTCACTTTTTCCCCGAGGAGATTGTCTCCGAGGATAACCGGCTGACCATCGATTTCCGGGAAGGTACCGTTGTCCAGGATGAGTACGGCGAGCGGCTCTTCGATATAGAGCTGGCAATAGCGGCGACAACCCCGCCCCCACCCCCCGAGGGGGAGATAGTCGGGCCGACCTACGAGCTGGGGCCCCACGGGGCAACCTTCGATCGGGAGGCCACCCTGACCTTCAACTATGACCCCGCGGAAATCCCTTCAGGGGTAGCCGAAGGAGACCTGGTGCTGGGCTACTACGACGAGGAAGCCGACGAGTGGCTGTTGCTGAGGACGAGGGGCGATACGGAAAAAGACATCCTCTCCACCCATTTTGACCACCTGAGCACCTTCGCCGTCATTGCCCCCGACCCCCAGTCACCGGCCGCCTTCACCATCAGCGCGCTTAATATCTCACCACTGGAGACCGATAGCGGCCAGACGGTGACGGTAAGCGTCCTGGTGACCAACGCGGGCGAGCTGGAAGGCAGCTACAGCCTGAGCCTGGTGGTAAACGGGACGGTGGTCGAGACCAGACAGATAACTATGGCCAGCGGCAGCCAGACGGAAATATTCAACACGACCGCGGATGAGGCCGGCAGTTACTCGGTGGAGATTAACGGGCTTGAGGGCTCATTTACCGTCAGGGAGGCGGCGGTAGTCTCGGAGGAGGAGGGGCTCTCCGGCACGGTTCTCTGGACGATAGTGGGACTGTCCATAGCGGCCTTATTGGTTCTGGTCATCGTCATCATCGTCAAGGTGCGCCGCCGGCGTGACGACTTCTATTACTACTGGTACTAAACCCTGGCAGCCCCGATAATCTCGGCGATGTCCTTGACTCCCTCTTTTTGCATGAACGCCTCTATGCCTTCCAGTACTTCGAGAGGGGCTTGGGGGTTGGTGAAGTTAGCCGTGCCCACCTGGACGGCGCTGGCTCCGGCCATGATGAACTCTAAAGCGTCGCTGGCGGTGGCGATGCCACCGATGCCCACCACGGGCACCTTGACGGCTCCAGCTACCTTGTAGACCATGAAAAGGGCGACGGGCTTTACCGCTGGCCCCGATAGGCCCCCGCTGATGTTACCCAGCAGAGGTCGGCGCTTCGCTACGTCGATGGCTATGCCTTTGAGGGTGTTAATCAGGGAGATGGCGTCGGCGCCGGCTTCAGCCACCGCTTGAGCCACCCCGACGATGTCACCGGTGTTGGGCGTCAGCTTGACCATTACCGGCAGCGATGTCGCTGCTTTGACCGCCGCCGTAACCTTAGCGGCTGGCTCTGGTTCAGCGCCGAACTCGGCGCCGCCGGCTTCGATGTTGGGGCAGCCGATGTTGACCTCGAGGCCGCCGATGCCGCTAACTCCGTCCAGCTTTCGGGCCAGCGCGGCGTATTCCTCGACGGTTTCCCCCAGGATATTAACCATGACCGGCACCCGCCACTTCGCCCAGATGGGCGCCTTTTCCTTGATTACGGCTTCGACGCCAATGTTCTGCATCCCGATGGCGTTAAGCACGCCACAGGGTGTCTCCGCCAGCCTGGGCTGGGGATTGCCCTCTCTGGGCTTGAGGGTAGTCCCCTTGACGACGATAGCCCCCAGTTTTTGAATGTCGAAGAGGTGCTCGTACTCGGTGCCCCAGCCGAAGGTCCCCGAGGCCGTCATCACCGGGTTGGCCAGAAGTAGCCCCCTTTTGTTTTTGGGTGCCAGTTGTACCGAGAGCTTCAAAGACAACTCCCCACCGCAGGCGGCTCCGCTTGCCGGGGCCGCCTGTAGAACTTACTAACTCTTTTCGTCAAAATGGCTATTCGCTTGTTGGCCAATCCGGCTTCAGTATGGGCGGCGCCGTACGCTTCTCTCCGGGGTCAATGACCTCGAAGATGTCGCCTTGCCACTGGCCTATCTCACCGGGGTGGTTGGACGAGAAGATTTGCATCTCGTCGTAGGAAAAGGCGCCCAGGGCCGTCTGGTAGGTCTTGGTGGCCAGCAGGTCCCTGATGGTCGGCTGGTCCAGGGTTCCCGCTTCCTCTATGGCCTGTTGCAGGTGCTGCATCGAGGAATAGAAATACAGCGAGCCCCAGTAGTTGCCCATGGGCTGTCCGGAGACCTCGGTGTAGTGGGCGGAGAAATCGGCGGCTCCGGCCGAGCTATTCTCGTTCCAGGCGCCCCCACCCATTATCCCCTCGACTACCGGCCCGAAGATATCATTTTTGTAGAAGGTGAAAGCCGGGCAGACACTGAGGAAGAAGACATCGAAGTCTATGCCCAGCTCCAGCGCCGTGGCGGTAAGCAAAATGCTATCGTCGGGATAGCTGAAGCCGACAAGGGCATCGGCATCGAGCGCCTCGGCCTCCTGCAGCAGCAGCGATACGTCCATGACCTGCATCGGGTAACTCTTGACCATGACCACGTCGAGGCCTTTAGTGACGAACTCAGGGGTCGCCGCCCCCGAATACTCTATGCCGTGAAGGTCTTCCAGGAAGACTATGGCCACCTTTTCCACGCCCAGTTCCACCAGGATGTCGGCCAGGGTGGGTACCTGGGTATCGGAGAAGTTCAGCACCTGGAAGAAGTAGGGCAGCCGGACTTCCTTGAGGCTGGCGGCTCCGCCAGCGCCACCGATTAGTATGTACTCGTGCTTATTGGCGATGGGGGCGGCGGCAAAGAGCATGGCCGTGCTCCAGGGGGGCAGGATGAAGTCGACCTCGTCCTCGGTTATCAGCTTTTCCAGTTGTCGGGTCATGATGGCGACATCGGAGGTGTCGTCATATATGACCAGGTCGACGGGTAGTTTCTGGCCGTAATCCTCGATGTATATGCCGCCCTCGGCGTTAACATCGTGGACCCATAAATCATAGTAGGGGGTACTGGCCACGGCGTTACCGGAACCCAGCGCGCCGGTGACGGAAACCGACTGCCCGAACACGATTTCTTCCTTTTCCGTTTTCGCAGTCGTGCAGCCGGCAATCACCAGGCTGATGGCCAGCAGGAGGGCCAGGGGGATTAACCATAGATTCTTGTTCATCCGTTGCTCCTTTATCCGATAGTGAATGTCACCAATCGCATCTATCACCCCCCTTCGGCAGTAGTGCTGGCTCTAATCCTGTGAAAGTGTTAAGAGGTGTTTGGGTACGGGGACCTCGATTACCATCTGTTCTGAAGTGTAGATAACCCCTCAAACTTTGTCAAGGGTTATTTTGGTTAAGTGCGGCGGGCACCGCTCATAATTCAAGCACGGTGCCGGCGTGGTTAGCCAAGAAACCGGTGCCGAACTCCTGCGCCATTATCACCGAGGCGGCCATCCCGGTGCAGTGGCAGGCCCCCAGCCGCTTTACCCCCAGCTCCTTGAGGGCGGCTACCGTCCGCCAGATACGTTCCTCGCTGGCGTTTATCAGGTGGCAGCCGCCGAGCACGGTATCTATCTCTTTCACCCCGCTGACCTTTTGGGCGTGGTAGAGGGTGTTGATGATGCCGCGGTGGGCGCAGCCCAAAATAACCACCAGCCCGGCTGGGGTCTTTATGATTAAAGCTTGGTCGTCCCGCAGGGCGTCGGGCTCGAAGTCCCCGTTGGTCTTAACCGTCAGGGAGGGCTCTATTGCCTCATAATCAGTGACCATGGGAATCTGGCCGCTGGTCGTTATCGAGTCGCTGATGGCCACGGGTTCGGGGGTGAGCTTGAAGCGGGCGCCTAAGCTCTCCAGCTCTTCTCGGGAGAAGGGGATGCCGATATACTCACTGCCGCCCTGGCCAGTGATGTATTTCGCCTGCCAGATATCGGGGTGGGCGATTACCTCTATCTCGCGGCCTATCTGGCCCAGGACGAGCTTCAGGCCCCCGGTGTGGTCGAAGTGGCCGTGGCTTAAGACAATCCTATCTATCGGGCTTAAATCAACGCCCAGCAGCTTGGCGTTGTGGGTGAGGGAAAAGCTCTGGCCCGTGTCGAAGAGGACTTTGGTGTCGTCGCTCTCGACCAGGACGCCCAAGCCCCACTCTCCCAGGCAGCCGTCCATGCTGGCGGTATTTTCGCTCAGGGTGGTGATAGTTAAGCCCAAATTAGCACCCCTTGGTGGTGACTAGTATAGGCCATCTCCCTCTCGCTGGCAACCTCCCCGCCTTGTTTAGCGTAAGTTTTTCTTCCCACCCTACTATAGTTTGCTCCCGAAAGTAACTAAAATGTGTCTGGGGGCATTGACCAAACAAAATAATTGAGATACACTTGAAGTATAGTAGCGCTATAAGCCTTTGGCGAGTAGCGCTAGTCATTCTGTCCAACCGTTGCCTTCGCGCAACATCGTCAACCTTAGAAGCTTACCTACCAGCGTAGGCGAGCCGGGGGAGGGAAAGATGAAGAAGAAGACGGAAGAAACGAATGTAGGCTTCAACCTGCTACGTGCCCGCCTGGAAAGCTCGCAAAAGCAGCTGGTTGGAGAGTTAGAGCAGCTTAAGTCCACCGTCCGTCCGGCTGACGAGCGGCGTGAAGGCAGCCCCTTCGGCAAACGAGAGGAGGAGGCTACCGAGAGCTTTGAGCTGGAGAGGCGGCTGACGCTGGAAAAGAGGCTTAGAGAGCAACTGGCCGAAGTGGAGCACGCCCTGGAGAAGTTCAAGGACGGCACCTACGGCCGATGCGATAACTGCGGCCAGCCGATAGCCCCGGAGCGCCTGGAGGCGTTGCCTCAGGCCAGCCTATGCCTGGAGTGTAAGGCGCGCCTGGCGAAGGAGGCCAAAGGTAAGTAATCCCCGGGACAGGCGTTGGCGGCTCGTCTTTTGCCTCGTCGCCTCAGCCGTGCTGGTGGCCGACCAGCTCACCAAGCTCTGGATAAGGTCCACCCTTGATGTCGGCGAGACGCTCTGGCAGGCGGGCGTCTTCAGTATCGTCCGTAGCAAGAATACCGGCGCCGCCTTCGGCATATTTCAGGGACATTCCTTGGTCATCGCCATAATCTCCGGCGTCGTCATTGTCCTGGTGCTTTTCTACGTCCTCTGGGGTCACCGCCGCTATCCCCTCTTCATCGGCCGCCTGAGCTGGGTGTCCCTGGGCCTGATTTCAGGCGGCATCGTCGGCAACCTCATCGAACGGACGTTGAATCTCATCGACCCGTCGCGCTTCGTCGGCGTTACCGACTTTATCAGCGTCGGCTGGTGGCCCGCCTTTAACCTGGCCGATTCTTCGCTGGTGGTGGGCACCATACTGCTGGCTTACTCCCTGCTGCTCATGATAGTAAAATCGGATTCATCGTGAGGAGTCATGGACGAGTCTTATCGCCTTACCGCTGATGGGAAAACCCGTCTCGACAAGTACGTCTGCGCTGGAGTCCCCGAGCTTTCGCGGACACAGGTGCAGAGGCTCATCGCCGCCGGCAATATCACCGTAAACGGGCAGGCGGCCAAGCCCGGACACAGGCTCAGCCCCGGCGACACTATCGATATTACTATTCCCCCCACCCCGCCCCAGGAATTAAAGCCCGAGGCCATCCCCTTGAAGATTATATACGAAGACGACGACCTGCTGGCCGTGGATAAGCCGGCGGGCCTAACCGTCCACCCCGCCCCCGGCCACCCCGCTCATACCCTGGTCAACGCCATCCTGGCCCACTTTCCCCACCTGGCCGACATCGGCGACTCGCTGCGCCCCGGCGTCGTCCACCGCCTGGACAAAGATACCTCGGGGGTGATGCTGGTGGCCAAGAACCAGGTCGCCCAGGCTAATCTCTCCAAGCAGTTCAAATCCCACTCCGTGACTAAGGCCTACTTGGCACTGGTCAAGGGCAAGTTGGAGCCCGAAAGCGGCATTATCGAAGCCGATATCGGCCGCGACCCCAAAAATCGAAAGAAGATGGCGGTGGTGGCTGAAGGCAGGGAGGCGCGCACCGAGTACCGTGTTATTAAATACATCGGCGGCTACACTTTGCTTGAAATCATGCCCGAGACGGGCCGCACCCACCAGATTAGGGTGCACCTGGCGGCGATAGGTTTTCCCGTGGTCGGGGATAAGGTCTATGGGGTAAAGTCAAAGTATCTAACCCGCCAGTTTTTGCACGCCTGCCGTTTGGGCTTTAAGCTCCCCTCAAGTGGGGAGTATATGGAGTTTGAGTCGGATTTGCCCCCCGATTTGGAGCAGGCGCTGGAGGCTATCTCTTAGTTCCCCCCGTTCCACCGTTGTTAGCGCACGTTGTTCTGACCCGCCCTGCCCACCCTTAGAGGGGATTCTCCCTCTAGGATTCCTTCTGGGGATACGTTACCCCCCCACCCTAGAATCTTGGTCAGCG
>JASFEJ010000026.1:0-12525 GCA_050124895.1 Dehalococcoidia bacterium | reverse complement strand
ATAATACGCGGTTACGATAACGACCTCTTCGTCCAGGACAAGGGGCTCTGGAATCTGCGCAGCCGCGCCATCGAGCTCAAGATTGACGATGTCTTCACCAAGAACCCGGCGGAAAAGGTCATCCCCGCCTTGAAGAAGACGGCAGCGGGCAAGCAGTGGGTAGAAAAAGACCTCCACGACTTCCTGATTGCCAAGGGCTACGGCTGGCGCTCGCCGCGCATGATGGAGTTCATCGTGCCCTCGTGGTGGGAAGACCCCACCCCGGCTGTCGCCCACATCCAGCAGTACCTGCAGATGTCGAAAGACCCCAAGGAGCCCTTCCCGCTAGACGCCATCCGGGCGCGCCTTATCCCGGAAAGGGAAGAGTGCACCAAGGAGCTTATCGACAAGGTCAAGGCGTCCGGTTACAAGGACATGGACTGGTTCCTGGGCACGCTCAAGATGGCTCAGAAATCGAGCGCTTTCAGCGAGAGCCACGACGTCGCCTGGGAACAGGGATGCCACACCACCTTCCGCTACTGCGTCAGGAAAATCGGGGAGAAGGTGGTCAAGTTCGGCACGATGGAACACCCGGACGACATGTTCTTCTTCATCCCCGAAGAGCTGGAGCTGCTCATCGTCTATCCCGACTCCTACGAGGTCAAAGACATCGTCGCCGAGCGCCGCGAAAGATGGACGGCTCAGAAGGAGTTCAAGTCACGCCCGCATATCATTACCGCCGGGCCGATAACTCCGGAGGACATCAACAAACATCAGGCGTCGGTACACGATGCCATTGTGGCTAAGGTCGTGGCCGGTGACGCCCCCATCCCCAGGCCGGAGACGGGCGCCGTCACCTTCGGCCTCTGCGGCAGCCCCGCCGGCACCGTTGAGGGCACCGCCCACCTGGTCATCAACAACGAGGATGTCTTTTCCACCAAGCCGGGCGATATCATCGTCGCCCCGGGGATGTCTTCGGGATGGACGCCGATACTGCCTCTGGCCAAGGGCATCGTCACCAACGGCGGCGGCTCCTTGAGCCATGCCTGCATCCACTGCCGCGAGTACGATATCCCGCTGGTGTCGAACACGGGCAACGGCACCCTGGTCATCAACGAAGGCGACAGGATTAAGCTCGACGCCGACCAGGGGCTGGTCTTCAAGCTAAAATAGAACTAAAGAGGGTTAAGATAAGGGTGAGGGTTTCGACGGCAAGGACGATGCCCTCACCTGTCTTTTAGCCGCCAAGCGGCAGGGGGAAATGCCGATGGACTATGAGGTCGTGCATATCGCCGTAGCGCCTCCGGCTCGTCCTGATGAAAAACTGGTAAGCAGCGTCGCCGCCGTTATCGACAAGAGCCTCACCCACACCCGCCTGCTGCTGGCCGGTCAGCTGCCCAAAATCATCGCCCAAGCCGACAGCCCATCCGCCGCCGAAGCGATAATCAAGGCTTTACGCCAGCTGGGGCTGGTGGCGTTGGCCCTCCCGGACTCCGAGCTCCGCCAGCTTCCCCCCATCTTTGAGGTACAAACCCTGGAACTTAGCGAGAAAGCCGTCACCTTCCGGGACAGTGCCGGCACTGAGAAAAAAATGGCCGCCGATGACGTCTCTTTGATTTTAAGCGGCCGGGCAGAGAACTCGGTGGAGGTGGAGACGACCAAAACGCGCAGCAAGTTCAGCTGGGGCCGGACGCTGATGCTGGGGGGCATCCCCACCTGGCGGAAGGTCGAGGAAACGACCACCGAGAAGTCCAGCCAGACTGAGGACTTCGTTCGGCTTTACAGCTCAAAATCAGCCGAGCCCGCTGTAGAGCTCTGGCAATACAACCTGAACTATTCGTTCCTGGGCGCTGAGCGGGGCGCTACCTCGGCTATAAACTTCAGCACTCTGGTGCGGCGGCTGCGGGAGGTCTTCGCTGCGGCCGCCTTCGATGACCGGCTGGCCAAACCCCTGGCTCTGGCCACAACGTCCAGCTGGCAGGATGTCGAGCTGAACTGCCGCTTAATCTACCTGTTCCGGGCAACGGCTAAAGCGTAGCACCAGCCGTCACTGGACCGGCAGGATGCGCCCGCAGTGGGGGCACTTCACGTTGACGCCCTTGAATTCCGGCGAGACCCGCAGCTTGGTGCCGCAGGAGCAGTTAATCGTACGGTATTTATTGATGCGCCACATCATGTCCGAGGTCTGGCGGGCGCGCTCGACCTTCTGCGGCGCTTTTTCCTCAGCCTTAGCTTCAGGCGAAGCTTCTCTGAGCCCCACCACCCCCGACATCTTGTCCAGCGCCAGCGCCGAGGCCGGGGCGATACCCCTCTTCTGGCCCTTCGCCTGCCGGTAGGCCTGGTCGTAGTCGGCCAGCGCCGCCCCCGACATGGCGCGCAGGATGCGTATCCTCTCCTGGATGGGGGGGTGGGTGCTGGTGAGGTTAGCCGCGGCTTTCCCCTTCTCGCGGAAGGGATTGATGGTGTACATCGGTGCCGTCGCCTTATTGGCCGATTTAAGCTGTACGGGCGAGGCGGAAATCTTCTCCAGCGCCGAAGCCAGCCCCTCGGGGTAGCGGGTATAGAGAGCGGAAGAGGCGTCGGCCAGATATTCCCGCTTCCGGGAGACGGTGAAGTAGATAATCTGGGCCAGAATCGGCGCCAGTATCAGCAGTCCAATACCCACGGCCAGGATTATTAGGCCTCCCCCACCTCCACCCGAGCTCCTCCGACCGGCGCCGCTGAAGAATAATACCCGCGTGGCGTACCAGGCCAGAATAACGATAGTGCCCAGCATAACGGCGCACATCGCCATGAGCAGCACGTCGCGGTTCTTGATGTGGGCCATCTCGTGGCCGATTACCCCCTGGAGCTCATCGCGGTTGAGCTTGGCCAGCAGTCCCGAGGTGACGGCCACCGACGCCTTGCTGGGGTCGCGCCCGGTGGCGAATGCGTTCAGGGCCGGGTCGTCGATGATATAGATATTGGGCATTTTCGGCAGCCCCGAAGCGATTTTCATCTCCTCGACGATGTTATAGAGGCGGGGGTTATCGTCGCGCTTTATCTTTCGGGCGCCCGACAATCCCAGCAGGAGACTATCGCCCTGATAAAAGGCAATCAGGCTCATTATGCCCCAGACGACCAGGGCGAGAATAAGCCCGATGATGGGGTTATCCAGGAAGTAATAACCTACTAGATAACCTATAAGCAGCAGGATTATGGCCATGCCCGCGGTCAGGACTACCGACCGCCATCGATTAGCTCTAATCTGTTCCCACATATCTTAAAATCCGTTTTTACTAAGTGAAGCTGACCTTGGGGGCTTCCCTCTCTTCGGCCACCTCAACCTCGAAGAACTCGCCCTGCTTGAAGTTGGTCATAGCGGCGACCACGTTGGAGGGAAACATCTGGACCTTGTTGTTCAGACTAAGGACGGAATCGTTGTAGTACTGGCGGGAAAAACCTATCTTGTTCTCCGTCGAGGTCAGCTCTTCCTGAAGGGCCAGGAAGTTCTGGTTCGCCTTGAGGTCGGGATATTGCTCGACCACCGCCAGCAGCTTGGAGAGGGCGCCGCCCAGCGCCTCCTCCGCCTTGGAACGAGCGCCGACATCGCCGCTGGCCAGGCTCTGCGCCAGATTGCGCGCCTTGGTTACCGCCTCCAGCGTCTCGCGCTCGTGTTTCATGTAGCCCTTGACCGTCTCTATCAGGTTGGGGATAAGGTCGTAGCGCCGCTTGAGCTGAACGTCAATCTGCGCCCAGGCGTTGCGCATCTGGTTGCGCAGTCCGATGAGGCCGTTGTAGGTAGCCACGAAAAAGATGACCAGTATGACCACGATACCGAGAACAATCCAGAGTGCTAACATCGCAACCTCCTTATTAGTGTTGCTTTTATTAAAAACCTTAGATTTATTAGGGCCCGGTTAGCCTTCGGCCTTAAAGGTCTCCCCAAGGAAGCTGAGCACGCGCTCCTCGGAGCCGACTTCAGCCCCCGGTTTCCGGAGGCACTGCTCTATAATCAGGTGCACCTCGCCGCCGTCGAACCAGAGCCCGTCACCCCGCGGGCAGAAATCGATGAGCACCTCCGGCTCCTGGCCGATATGCGCCTTTTTCATCTTCCGTCCGCAGATGGGGCAGCGCCGCTTTTTCTCTTTGGTCTTGGCTTCGGGCAGCCCGGCTATCTGCGCCAGGTAAAGGGCGCCGCTGTCCAGTGCCATGCTCTCCAGCATCAGCTCCAGCTCCCCGGCATCGAACCAGACGCCCAGGCAATTGGGGCAGTGGTCGAGCTCAATCTTGTCCTGCTCGACAACTATCATTACCTCACGGCAAGTGGGGCAAATCATAGCCACTCCTTTAAGAGCAATTGTATCATAAATGTTGAAGATAGTGCAGAGGTATAAAGAAGCCTACCAGAGACCGGGCAGCAGGGCGCGGCGGCGCTTGGGATAATCGGGGAAATTCTGGCGGTACCAGGCGTGGTGGGAGCGGGCGCGGGGCACCAGGTTGGCCGCCGTCCAGACGGCGAAGGCCAACCCCGGCAGCGACCAGGTGGCTATCGCCCAGCCCGTCCAGATAAGGATTTCGCCGAAGTAGTTGGGGCAGGATATCCAGCGGTAAAACCCGCCGTAGGGAATCTTGTAACCGCCGTTGTCGTTAGTCAACCGGCGCAGGATATCGTCGGCCCGGCGGTTGATGATAAAGCCGATGACAAAGAGCGTCACCCCGACAATAAAGCGCGGGTCGCTGAGCCATTGGTTGGAGTAGCCGTCGGAGAAGGTAAAGATATAGCGGCCGTTGAGGTAGCCGTTGACCAGGTTGAAAAGACAGCCGAAGCTAACGATGAGTAGCGGCATGCCCTGGGCGTGGCGGCGTAAACTGAAGGGATAGACGAAGGAGCGGTGAATGTAGTGCGCCTCCCAAAAGCATAGAAAGACCACCGTAGTGACGGTAACCGGATTCTGGCCCAGGCAGAAGCAGACGGCCAGCGCCAGCGGCGAAGCCGCCTCCATGATAACCCAACCCAGACGGTTATTAACGGCGAAGCCCCAGCCGCGGCGCGCATGGCGTCCGTAGGGAGCAGCAAAGAAGAACAACGAGACGAAGACGATGGCCGCCAGCACGAACCAGCCGACAATCATCCAGTGGAAGAAGGCAAGTTCGCTCAAATTGCCTCCGCCTTCTCCCCTTTCAGGGGGTGTTCCAGCTTACCCGCCGCCTCGAACCACTTCAGGGTATCGCTAAGCGTTTGGCTAAAAGGGCGTGGCTGGTAATCGAGCTCCTTGGTCGCTTTGCGGCGGCTGATGTGGCGGTGGCCGCGCAAAGCCTGCAGCGAGACGCTGGTGTAGAGGGGGCGCCTCCGCGCCAGCAGGTCGAAGGCGGTGACAAAGGGGGCGCCGACCCTGGCCAGCCACATCGGGCAGACAGGCCCGGGGGCTTTGACGCCGGTTAACTCTTCGGTCATTTTAGCCAGCTGGCGCAGCGACAGCCAGTGCCCGGAGAGGATGTACTTGGCGCCGGTGGGCGCTATTTCCTCGGCACGCATCGCCCCTTGGACGACGTCGCGCACGTCCACCCAGTCAAAGCCGCCGCTGACCAGAGCGGGCAGCCGCCCGTTGGCCATTCTTATCAGCGCATCGCCGAGGTGCGACGGCCTGTAGTCGTGGGGGCCGATAATGGCCGTGGGGCTGATGATAATAGCGTCCAGGCCTTTTTCAATCCCCTTATATACTTCCCTCTCCGCCGCCGCCTTGGAGCGGTCGTAGGCCGGGTAGCGCCGTGATGCCACCAGCGGCTTTGATTCGTCAACGGGGCTGTCGTTAGTCGTATCAACCAGGGTATGTATGGAGCTGAAGTGGACGAGGCGGCGCACGCCGCATCTCAGGCAGGCTTCGACCACGTTACGGGTGCCGGTAATATTGACCACCTCCAAGAGCGACCAGGGCTCGTTGCCGATAGCGATACAGGCCGCCAGGTGATAGACCACCTCGGCGCCCTCAAAGGCCTTGAGCAGCGAATCAAGGTCACAGATATCGCCCTTGACGACCTCGACATCCAGCCTCTCCAGCGCCTTCCGGTCGAGGTGGACCAGGGCGCGCACGGGGCGGCCTTGCGCCACCAGAGCCCGCACTAGGTTAGCGCCAGCATGTCCGGCGGCACCGGTTACAACTATCATTATTGACGGCAATTATACCAAAAACTATACCTAGTTTGACAACCCATAGGCAGAGGAGTAGAATAATTATGAGCATAAGACCAAAATAACTACCAAATCTCGCTAGTTAATGGGCTTATGACTTGAAAGTTAAGGAAAAGATTATGGGCAGACAACCTATGCGGCGGCGGGTGGATTCGCTCCCCCGCGTGAGCTATTTCAAACCAGCGGGCGTGCCCCTCTCCACCCTTGAGGAGATACGCCTCTCCGTCGAGGAGGCCGAAGCGATTCGGCTCAAGGACATCGAGGGCTTGGAGCAGGACGGCTGCGCCCAGAAGATGAGCGTTTCGCGCAGCACCTTCGCCCGCACACTGCTGGCGGCGCGACGGAAGATGGCCGACGCCCTGCTCAACGGCAAGGCGATAAGAATCGAGGGCGGCAATTACGAGATGTCGGTACGCCGCTTCCGCTGCGGTAACGGCCACGAGTGGGAAGTCCCCTTCGAGAAAATGATAAAGGAGCCGCCGGAGCTTTGCCCCACCTGCAGCACGCCCGAAATCATGGCGCTCTGGCCGATGGGGCACGGGCGGGGCCGGCGCGGCTGGTAAAAACCATGAAGGTTCTCGACGACTTAATGGCGACGCTGGAAACGGACGCCGAGGTAAGGGACATCAGAATGGGCCTCTTTCACACCGCCGTGCTGACGCGTAACTGCGGGCTGGCGGCGACGCTTCCCCGCGACGCTCTTAAGCAGGAGCGGCCGTCGGTAAGGGAGACGGGGCATCTTCTCAATAAAAACGCCCTGGAGCTGGCTCAAATGGCCTATTCGGATAGCATCCTCGAAGCCGCTATCGGCATGGCCGCCATCAACTCGCTGCTTGAGGTCAACGAGGCAAGGTGCCGGGAGCTCAACGCCGGCCAGCTCATTGCCGAAAAGGGTAAGGGCCAGAAAGTGGCCATTATCGGCCATTTCCCCTTTATCCCCCGCCTGCGGGAGGTGGTGGACGAGCTCTGGGTAATCGAGAAGAACCCGCACGAGGGCGATTTCACCGAAGACAAGGCAGAAAAGCTTATTCCCCAAGCCGACGTTATCGGCATCACCGGCACGGCCTTCACCAACCATACCATCGAGGGGCTGCTTGAACTATGTCGCCCCGAAGCCTACGTGGTCATGGTCGGCGACAGCGCCCCCCTCTCCCCCACCCTCTTTGACCACGGCATCAATGCCATATCAGGAACCAAGGTTACCGACCCCCAGCTGGCGCTGAACTGTGTCAGCCAGGGGGCGACCTATCGACAGATTAAAGGAATCCGCCAGCTGACTATGGTTAACTAGCGGTAAGGAGGCAACTATGTATTACGGAATGGGACAAGGCCGAGGTATGGGACGCAGTGGAGGCGGCGGTATGGGCTTCGCTTTTCGGGGTGCTTCTCCGCCCTGGCCCTACGTAGGTAGAGGTAGAGGCGGACTGCCGCGCTGCGGCTATTATTTACGCGGTAGCGCCCCTCAAGCCGCCGATAACGAGCTCGAATCCTTAAAGAGCCAGGCAGCAGAACTAAAAGGGCAGCTGGAGCAGATCGAAGCCAGGATGCGCCAGCTTGAGAACGAGAAATAAGGAGGTATCTTCATGAAAATCGCTATTTCAGCTAACGGTCCTACCCTCGACGCCGAGGTTGACCCGCGCTTCGGGCGCTGCCCCTATTTCATTATCGCCGACCCCGATACCATGGAGTTTGAGGCGATTGATAACGCCAGCGCCATGGCCTCGGGCGGGGCGGGTATCTCCGCCGCCCAGATGGTGGCGGGTAAGGGCGTGGCGGCTATTATCACCGGCAACTGCGGGCCCAACGCCCACCAGGTGCTGGCCGCGGCCAATATCGAGATGATAACCGGCGCCTCGGACAAGGTGAAAGACGTCATCGAAAGCTACCGCGACGGTAAGCTCAAAGCCAGTTCCCAGCCCAACGTGCCCGACCACTTCGGCATGGGTGGAGGTGGCGGCGGCGGTACGGGCGGTGGCGGTATGGGCGGCGGTATGGGACAAGGCATGGGCAGAGGTATGGGCAGAAGGTGCGGTCGAGGCGGCGGTCGCGGCATGGGCGGAGGCATGGGCCAAGGACGTGGCGGAGGCAGGGGTAAAGGGGGACTAATATGAAGATAGCCATAGTCCCGCATTTTGAGCAATTGAAAATCCTGGTTAATCATGACAAGCTGGTGGCTTCGGCCAACCCCGTCTCATCCCTACCCGCCCTGTTTGCCCCCTGGCCCGGTTCCCAGGAGAAAGGGTTTGCCGAAATGGAGTTGGAAGGCGACACGCTGAGAGCCATACTGGCCGAAATAGGCTCTCGCTACAAGCAGGCCGGCGTCGATTTCGAGCCGCTTTGCCCCATAACCAAGGATATAAAACTGGATTACGACGTGTTCGTTAACGGTAAGAATTACGTGCTTTTAGACCACGGACTTGAGGCCAAGCTGAAGGACGGGGATGAGGTGAAGGTAACGGGAGATACACTGGGGCATTGTTAACGGTGGGTGAAGTTAGCTGGTTCACAGTGGAGGTGTAACCATGCCTAGAGGAGACGGAAAGGGCCCTCCCTGGGGAAGCGGCCCGGGAACAGGCGGAGGCGGGGGCAGGGGTCGGATGGGGGGCAACCGCCCCGGCGCTGGCCCCAGCGGTGAGTGCGTCTGCCCCAAATGCGGAGCCAAAGTGGCTCACCAGAGAGGCGTCCCCTGCTACGATATCAAATGCCCCAAGTGCGGGGCCAAGATGACCAGAGCCTAAATGATAATATCAATCGCCAGCGGTAAAGGCGGCACGGGCAAGACGCTGGTAGCCACCAGCCTGGCCCTTGCCCTCAAGGACAGCCAAAAGGTGAAGCTGCTCGACGGCGATGTCGAGGAGCCCAATGACCACGTATTTCTTAAACCGGACATCAGCGGCCACCAGCCCGTTTTTATACGCGTACCCAAGGTAGACGAGGCCAAGTGCACCCGCTGCGGTAAGTGCGCCGAGCTCTGCGCCTACAACGCCATCGCCGTACTCGGCGAGCACGTGCTCACCTTTCATGAGCTTTGTCACGGCTGCGGCGCCTGCAGCTACCTCTGCCCGGAAAAAGCCATCTCCGAGGAGGAGAGGCAGACAGGGGTGGTGGAGTGGGGCAATGCCGACGGCATTGATTTCGTTCAGGGTAAACTCACCGTGGGTGAGGCTATGCCCTCGCCCGTCATCAGGAAGGTGAAAGAGCGTGGTGGCAGCGATGGTATATATATCATAGACAGCCCACCGGGGACATCCTGCCCGGTGGTGACCACCATCGAGGGCAGCGATTTCTGCCTGCTGGTCACCGAGCCCACCCCCTTCGGCCTCAACGACCTCGTCCTGGCCGTGGAGACGACCAGACAGCTAGGCATAGATAGTGGGGTCGTCCTCAACCGCGCCGGTGTCGGCGACGACAGTGTGGCGGAATACTGCCGTAAGGAGAACATACCCATTTTGCTCACCATACCCCTGGATACCGAGATTGCCCGATTGTATTCCCGGGGGATAACGCTGGTCGAGGGCAGGCCCCAGTGGCAAGAGAAATTCGTCGGGCTTTTTGAGAGTATTAAGGAGATTGTGGATGCGGGAAATCGTCGTCTTAAGCGGTAAGGGCGGCACGGGCAAGACATCTATTGTCGGCTCGCTGGCGGCCTTAGCCAAAAGCAAGGTGCTGGCCGACTGCGACGTGGATGCCGCCGACCTCCATTTGCTGCTCAAGCCCTCGGTTAAGCAGGAAAACGAGTTCTGGAGTGGCCAGGTGGCCCAAATCGACGAAGCCAAGTGTACCCAGTGCGGGCTCTGCCAGGAGATATGCCGCTTCGAGGCTATTAAAGATTATAGGGTTGACCCCATAGCCTGTGAGGGCTGCGGCTTCTGCTCCCATATTTGCCCTGAAGACGCCATCACCATGAAAGAAAATATGTCGGGGCACTGGTTTATCTCCGACACACACTACGGCCCCCTGGTGCACGCCAGGCTCGGCATCGCCCAGGAGAACTCGGGTAAGCTGGTGGCCCAGGTCAGGCAGGAAGCCCGGCGGATTGCCCAGGAGCAGAAGCTGGAATACATTATCAGCGACGGGCCCCCCGGCATCGGCTGCCCGGTTATCTCGTCGCTTTCGGGGGCCTCTCTGGCGCTCATGGTGACCGAGCCCACGCTTTCCGGCATCCACGACCTAGAAAGGGTGCTCGGCGTCAGCGGCCACTTCGGCGTGCCGGCCGCCGTTTGCATCAACAAATACGATTTGAACGAGGAGAACAGCCGCCGCATCGAAGACTACTGTAAAGACCAGGGTATCGAAGTGGCGGCCAGAATCCCCTTCGATAACGCCGTAACCGAGGCCATCGTCCACGGCCTGCCCGTGGTGGAATACGCCGAGGGCAGGATCTCACGGGAAATAGCGGGGCTCTGGGAAGTCATTTCCCGCCCCTGAAAAGTTTTAGAGGAGGTTTTGCATGAAATACGCCATACCGGTAAGCGGTGGCCTGTTATCGGCTCACTTCGGCCACTGCGAGCACTTCGCCCTGTTCGATGTCGACGAGCCCAACAAAAAGATTATAAACCAAGAGCTGGCCCCGGCGCCGGCGCACCAGCCCGGGCTGCTGCCCGTCTGGCTGGCCGAGCAGGGAGTTTCTCTGGTAATCGCCGGCGGCATGGGCGCCCACGCCCAGAGTCTCTTCCAGCAGCACCGCATCGGCGTCGTCATCGGCGTCGGCGAGATGGACCCGGAGCAGGCGGTGCTCAGCCATCTGGAAGGAACGCTGGTCAGCGGCGATAACACCTGCGACCACTAGAAAGGAAGAAATGCCATGTCGTCATCATGGGAAAAGTTCGAGGAATTGATTAAAGCTAAAATGCTCGAGACCTTTTCGGAGGCGGCCGTCGAGCACAGCATGAACCCCAGAAACGTGGGGGACATGGCCGACGCCGACGGCTTCGCCAAGATTACCGGCCCCTGCGGCGACACCATGGAGCTCTGGCTCAAGCTGAAGGGCGATACCATTCAGCAAGCCAGCTTCCTCACCGACGGCTGCGGCACCAGCATCGCCTCGGGCAGTATGGTAACCGAACTGGCCAAGGGCAAAAAGCTCGGCCAGGCTCAGAGGATAAGCCAGCAAGACGTCCTCGACGCCCTGGGCGGTCTGCCCGAGGAAAGCGAGCACTGCGCCCTGCTGGCGGCGAATACGCTTAAAGCCGCTATCAAGGACTCACTGGATATGAAGAAAGAGCCTTGGAAAAGGGCCTACCGCGAGCACTAAGAGTAGATTGGAGACAGCCAATGGCTAAGGAAAAGATGTTATGCCCCTTCTCCGGCAAAATGTGCCAGGAGTGCCCCCTTTACCGCGGGCGACACTACTATCTTTGCTTTAACAAGAGCTACCGGGGGCACCTGGAAAACGCGGACGAAGTCGTTAAAGAAAAAGACCCCGCCGAACCCGTCTGGATGCCCGATAAAATGCCCAGCGCCGTCGACCCCTTCCAGCGGCCCATGGCCGACATCTGGGAATAGAATAAGTGCCCTATGGAATGTAATTATGCTAGAATGTAGCTGTCCATGAAAGCCGAGATCCTTAAATCACTGGCCGAAATCGTGGGCGCGGACTATGTCTCCGACCGCCCCGAGGAGCTCTATCTCTACTCCCGCGACCCCGGCGCCCAGCCGCCGCGTAAAGTGGATGCCGTCGCTCTGCCCAAAACGGTGGCAGAGGTGCAGCAAATCGTGGCGCTGGCCAACCGGGAGAAGATTGCCCTGACCCCGATGGGCGGCGGCCTGACCCTCTCTGCCCTGACCATACCCCTCAAAGGCGGCATCGTCCTCGACATGAAGCGGATGGACAAAATCATTGAGGTCAACGAAGCCAGCCGCTTTGCCTTAATCGAGGCCGGTGTCACCCAGGCGGCTTTGCGCGCCTACCTGGAGAAAAACCATCCCCACCTCCAGCACTCCATCCCCGAAGCGCCGCCGACGGCTACTATCGTGGGCAATATAGTGATTCACGGGCACGGGCACCTCACCTCCAGGTACGGCGTCAACTCGCAGATGGTCAACGGCCTGGAGGTGGTCCTGCCCACGGGTGAGCTCTGCAAACTGGGCTCGGGCTCGATAAGCCCCAACTGGTTCAGCCGCGACCCCCTCCCCGACCTGATGGGGCTTTTCCTGGGCTGGCTGGGGACGACGGGAATCGTCACCAAGCTCTCCCTGCAGCTTTTCCCCAAGCCCGCTTTCAGGGACCTGATTTTGTTCGTCTTCGACAGCGCCGAGCTGATTCCGAAGCTGATTAACGAGTTCAGCCAGCTCAACCTGCTGGAAAATTGCTTCATCATCACCCAGGAGAAGCCGCGGTGGGCGCAGCGCATCTATTTCATTATCGCCCTCAC
>JASFEJ010000025.1:0-12844 GCA_050124895.1 Dehalococcoidia bacterium | reverse complement strand
ACCAGCTCGGCCGCTATCTCCGGTGGCAATTCGTGTGGTGAAATCCGGTACTTGGGCAATGACATGTCGGCCTCTTTAGTTCCATAAATATCGTCATTCAGTTCAGAACGAATATTATCCCGATAATGCAGCGGCATCGCGCAACCACCTTTCCCTAAATCTTTTTAGATTAATAAGAAACCACCTATTTTCAGAACGACCAGGGTATAGAACGACTTGAAAGCGGTGAATGAAGAAACTACGGCTGGACGACAATCTGGGCAAACCACCATAACATCGACACCCCCTTATAACCTCATATTGCCAGATACAGGCGTAAGCATAGTTTATGCTGAACGTAATTTTAATGTCAACCTAATGTTAGGGGGAGGGAATTTAAAGCCCGAGAAGGCATCGTCTAAGAAGCAGCTAAACGGCTATTTATAGACGCCGTACTCCTTGGCGGTGTCAACCATCATCTTCAGGTTTTCCGGCTTGACCTCGTCGGCGGCAACCCCGTTGGCCATTATATAACCGCCGCCATCGGCGCAGGTGTCGATGAGATTCTTGACGCAGTCCTTCACCTGCTGAGGCGTACCTACGGCCAGAAGGTCGGTGGGCACGTTACCGCCGATACAGGCGACCTTGCCCATTATCTTCTTGGCCCGAGCCATGTCGGTGGTGTCAAACGTCCAGATAGAGGAGCCCTTAGGTATGTCCTGGATAACCTCGAGACGCGTGTTGTAGCTCCCTTCGACGAAGGGAAACGGCACACAGCCCTCCGCGATTAAGCCCTCAAGCAAAGCCTTGAAGTTGGGCCAGTAGAATTTCTTGAACTGCTCGTCGGAGAGGAAGCTGTCGGCGCCTTTGTGCAACGGTATCGCCACCATCGGGTTACCCGTCCTCTGTGTCGCCGTCACCCCCATATCAATCATCAGAGGCGTAAGCGCCTCCACAGCCTCCAGCACCTTGTTGGGCTGGCGGTAGATATCCACCATTATGCCCCGCGTCCCCCGCAGCGTATCGCCGATAACGTCAAAGGGCACCTTGGAAAAGCCGCCGGAGCCGCCGGGAAAGCCCAGTGACGCCATCTCGTCAGCGAAAGCACCCACCACCGCCCCCCATTTCAGGGCTTCCTCCCCGGCTTCGAAGAGGGCCTTGTAGGCAGCCTGGACTTCGGGCCTACCGTAGGGCATAACATTGAGCCCGACGAAGGGGATTTCCTGCATCGTGGAAAGATTGGGCAGCATCTTGAAGGCTTCCAGCGTACCGAATATGCGCGGTAGGTAGCTATTAGTGAAGAAATAGGAAGGGTCTCGAATCAGGAGGTCGTACTCGTCGGCCATCATGTATTCCTTTTCGAGACACTGGTAGGTGCTGTTAGGGGAGACGCCGTGGCCGGGCCAGGCGTAGAGCTTGTAGTCGAGAATATCAAAGACCTTACCCGGGGTGGCGATACCGATACCGGAGTGCACGTCCGGCTCAAAGTCGAGGACGTATTTCTTGGTGGCCTTGGCCAGCTTATCGTAGTCGTACATGGCCTCCCGGGGGCTTACGCCGCCGTAGAAGGTCGGGAAAAAGCTGACTATGGGCCGCACCGGCACCCTGTCGGGCGTCTTTTTGAGCTGGATAGCGTCCTTTATCCGGGTGGCTCGCTCCTTGTAGGCTTTGGCGGCGGCGGGGCTCTGGAATTTCAGGTCCTTCCCGTCGGGGCCCTTGGGCGAGAGCCAGCGCTCAAACAGCGCTTCCTGCTTTTCGGCCGGGGTCATCTCTCCCCATTGTTTCTCCATTTATCGTTGCCTCCCGTAATATTTAGAGCGAACCTGTGAGCGGATATACTATTGGCTTTAAATAGCGTAAATACTCAGCAAGGCTATTTTTTGACCCTGCCCAGCAGCCAGGCGACCCAATCGTCAACGCCTTCGCCGGTGGTGCAGGAAAGGGGGAAGAGCGCCACCTTCTGGTTTATCCCCTTGATGGCTTTGGTGAAAGCATCCAAATCGAACTTGAGGTAGGGCATCAGGTCGATTTTATTAATGAGCACGGCGTCGGCTTCGTGGAACATCAGCGGGTACTTGAAGGGCTTGTCGTCGCCCTCCGGGGTGCTGGCGATGAGGAGCTTAATGTCCTCGCCGATTCTGAACTCGGCGGGACAGACCAGGTTGCCCACGTTCTCGATGAGCAGCAGCTCGATATTATCCAGCGGCAGGTCTCCCAAGGCGCTGGCGGTCATGCCGGCGTCGAGGTGGCACTCACCGCCTGTGTTTATCTGGACGACGGGAACGCCCTCCTTGCCGATGGCTTCGGCGTCCAGGCTGGAGCTGATGTCGCCCTCGACCACGCCCACCTTGAGCTTGCCTTTCAGCCTCTTGGTGGTCTCCAGGATGACACTGGTCTTGCCCGCCCCCGGTGAAGCCATCACGTTGACCACGAAGACCTTGTTCTGGTCGAAAAGCTGGCGGTTCTGCTGCGCTATCTGGTCGTTAGCGCCCATGATGTCCTTGACTACTTTTATTTCCATCTAGTTCACCTCAATGCTTTCTACGAACAGTTCCTTACCGCCGATAATTTCTATATTATTACCCTTACAGTGGGGACAAGTCCAGTCGAACTCCCCCAGCTCAAACTCTTTAGCGCAGTTCCGGCAGCGGGCGATGGTCGGCATTACCTTAAAGGCAAGCGCCGCCCCCTCCGCCGCCGTCCCCTTGCTCAGGAAATCGAAGTAAAAGCGGACGGCCCGGTCCACCACCCCCGTCATCTCCCCGATAACCAGGTTGATTCTGCCCACCTCTTTGGCCCCGGCCTTTTCCGCCTGCTCCAGGACAAGGTCGAGCATACTCTGCGTTATAGATAGTTCGTGCATATTTTAGCAAATCCTGGGCAGAAGGTCGCCCGTCAGCATGTCAACGATACGAGAGGAGCCCAGCACCGTCTTCATCGTCACCCGCCCCGGGTTCCCGGCCGTAACCTCACCGATGATGGCGGCATCCTTACCGTACTTATTCTTGCTCATGGCTTTAAGGACGCTGTCGGCATCTCCGGGCGGGACGATGGCAATCATCTTGCCCTCGTTGGCGACGTAGAGCGGGTCGAAGCCGAGCATCTCACAGGCAGCTGAGACCTCCTCGCGTACCGGGATTTTCGCTTCCTCGATTCTGATGCTCACCTTCGACTGCTGCGCCAGCTCGTTAAGGCTGGTGGCTAAGCCCCCTCTAGTCGGGTCGCGCAGGGCGTGTATCTTGGGACTGGCTTTGAGCATATCGGCCACCAAATCACCGAGAGGGGCACAGTCGCTTTTAAGTTTGGTGGCGAAGCTCAAGCCCTCACGCTGACTGACCACGGCGATACCGTGGTCGCCGATAGCCCCATTCAAGAGAACCTTATCACCGGGTTTAGCGTTGCTGCCGGAGATACTAACGCCCTCGGGTATAACGCCCACGCCGGCGGTATTGATGAAGAGCTTATCGGCGCTGCCCCGCGTCACCACCTTGGTGTCGCCGGTGACGATTTTTACCCCTGACTCATCAACCGCTTTTTGCACCGAGGCCACGACTTTCTCAAGGTCATCTACAGCCAACCCTTCTTCTATAATGAAGGAGAGACTCAGATACAATGGTTTGGCGCCGCTGGTGGCCAAGTCGTTGACCGTACCGCAGACGGCCAGCTTGCCGATATCCCCGCCGGGGAAAAATATGGGGCTGACCACGTAGCTGTCGGTGGTGAAAGCCAGCCGGCCGCTGATATCGAAGACGGCCGAATCGTCCAGTTTATCCAGCAATGGGTTGGCCAGCGCCCTTACAAAGCTCTTTTCGACCAGGTCGTGGGCCAGCTTGCCGCCGCTGCCGTGAGCCAGTAGAATCTTATCCACGGGCGCCTCCGTAGAGGTAGTAGGCCGAGCAGCTGCCCTCGGCGGAGACCATGCAGGGCCCTATCGGGTTTGCCGTCGTGCAGGCCTTGCCGAAGAGCTTACAGTCGGCGGGCGTCTTAACACCGCGCAAAATCTCACCGCAGATACAGCCCTCGTGCTCGACGGCGGGCCCGGTTTTGATATCGAAAACGACTTCGGCATCAAAGCTTTTATACTCTTCCCTTATTTTTAGCCCGCTGCCGGCAATCTCCCCCATCCCCCGCCAGCGGGCCGGTGCCGGCTCAAAGACGCTTGCCATCAGCTTCAGGGCCATCTGGTTGCCTTCGGGTTTTACGCCACGCTTATAGGCAATTTCGACGTGCGACTCACCCTTTTCCACCTGTTCCACCAGCGCCTCAACGCACTGGAGGATATCCAGTGGCTCAAAGCCGGAGACGACGCAGGGAATGCCGTATTCGTTGGCGATAAACTCCCAGGGGTGCGAGCCGATAACGGCGCTGACGTGCCCCGGGCAGACCAAGCCCTGAAGCTCGACCTCACCCGAATCGAGCAAGGCCTTGATTACCGGCGGACAAACTTTATGTAAAGAAAGCACGTAGTAATTCTTTAGTCCCCTCTCCTCCGCCTGTAGTATCGAGGCGGCGATGGTGGGGGCGGTGGTCTCGAAGCCGATGCCCAAGAAAACCACCGACTTTTTGGGGTTAGCCCAGGCAATATCGAGTGCGTCCAGCGCCGAATAGACGGTACGCACCTCAGCGCCCTCGGCCTTGGCCTTCTCCAGGCTGGAATAGCTGCCGGGGACTTTGAGCATATCACCGAAGGTAGCAATTACCACTCCAGGGACTTTCGAGAGAGCAATCGCCCTATCCAAATCAGCGTTAGCGGTGACGCATATGGGGCAACCCGGCCCGGAGACCATCTCTATGTTCGGCGGCAAAAGCTGGCGGATGCCGTACCTGAATATGGTCACGGTATGCCCGCCGCAGAACTCCATGAAACGCGCCTTTTTCTTTGAGCGCTGCTGGATACGGGAGATAAGCCCCTCCCCCAACTCCGAGTTGCGGAACTCGGTGATGTACTTCAATCCTCCACCCCCTCGGCTATCTCACGCAGAATATCCAGTGTTTCTTTGGCCTGCTCCTGGTCGAGGACGTTTATAGCGTAGCCGGTGTGCACCAGCACGTAGTCCCCGACCTTGGCTTCGGGGGTAAGCCAGAGGCTGATGCGGCGGCTGATGCCGCCGATTTCGACCTCGGCCTCTTTATCGTTTATCGAAGTGATTAATGCCGGTATGGCCAGACACATAACTAGTCCTTTTTAAGCTCTTTGCCGATTTTGAAGGCGTCGGCGAAGGCTTCGCCGATAGCATGGTATTTGCCAGGGGCAAAGGCGAAGGGTTTGACCTTGCTTATATCGGGTTCGCCCTCGGTCAGACAGTCTTCGGAGACGTGCGTCTCCATCACCTCGCCGATAACAAAAGCGTGGCTACCCATATTGAGTATGTGCCGGACCTGACACTCCAGGTTGATGGGGCACTGCTCGATAAGCGGGGCGTTGGGCGTCTTGCCATAGAAGACCTTAAAGCCGCAGTCTTTTACCTTATCCGTCTTGGCCCCTGAGATAATGCCGCAGTAGTCGGTCTCCCTGACCATGTCTCGGGAAGGGATGTTGACCGAGAAGGTCTGGTTCTGACGGATGCCTTTTAGCGAGTAGCGGGGGTGCTGCAGGGCGATGGCAACGGCCGGCGGGGTGCCCGCGGCGACTCCCGCCCAGGCCACGGTGGCGAAATCGGGCTTGCCGTCGACATCGGCCCCAACCAGGGTGGTGGGGTGCGCCCAGAGCATGGGCTGGGGGCCCATCTTCATCTTTTTCATATTCTTGCCTCCCCTTCGTAGAAATTGGCAATCACCGCCTGGCCTAATGATAGGCCGCCGTCGTTGGGCGGCACCAGGCGGTGGGTAAGCACCTCAAAGCCTTCCCTCTGTAAGGCAGCTATGGTCAGCTTCAATAACAGCCGGTTCTGAAAGACGCCGCCGCTCAAAGCCACCCTCTTTATCTTACTATCTTTAGCTATCAGTTGGCACGTCTCGGCAGTTATTTCGGCTACCGTCTTATGAAACTTGAGTGATATTTCAGAAAGCTGAACCTTACTTTTGACATCGCCCACTAAAGCTGTCCATAGCTTACATAACCTTACTATACCTACCCCATCCTCACTATTAATGACAAAGGGGTAGGCTTTTGCCTCCTTAGTCGCAGCGGCCAGCATCTCCAGCTCGATAGCCGCCTGCGCTTCGTAGTCAATCTCCCCCCTCACCCCCAACAGCGCCGAGACGGCGTCGAAGAGCCGCCCCGCGCTTGAGGTCAGCGGCGAGTTTATCTTCTTCTTTAGCTGCTGCTTTATTATCGAAAGTTCATCGGCATTGACACTGGCCAGCGGCAAGCCATCCAGCTCAAATTCTTCGCCCAACAGCGTGTATAGATAGCTCAAAGCCATGCGATAGGGCTTCTTGATGGCCATCGCCCCGCCCGGCAGGGGCACGTATTCGAAGTGCCCCACCCGCTCGAAACTCTTGTAGTCGGCCACCATAAACTCACCGCCCCAGAGCGTGCCGTCGGGGCCGTAGCCCGTGCCGTCGAAAGCGACGCCGATAGCCGGCTTTTCGATATTGTTTTCCACCATGCAGCTCACGATATGGGCGTGGTGGTGCTGGACGGGCACTAATGGCAGGCCAGCGTTAGCGCCAAGCTCAAGTGCGTACTTGGTGGCCAGGTATTCGGGGTGCATGTCGTGGGCGATGACCTCGGGCTCGACCCTAAATAATTTCTTGTATAGCTCGATGGTATTCTCGAAATGCTCTAAGGTCTCCTCGTTCTCCATGTCGCCGATGTGCTGGCTCAAGAAGGCGTGCTCGTCCTTGGTCAGGCAAAAGGTGTTCTTGTCCTCGGCGCCGCAGGCTAAAACCGGCTTCGCTTTGAAGGGCAGAAAGATGGGATAGGGGGCGTAGCCCCGCGCCCTTCTCAAGGCTTGAGGCAGACCACTTTCGACCATATAGACGCTGTCGTCGTAGCGGGCGTAGATATCGCGGTTATGGACCAGGAAATAGTCGGCGATGCCCTTGAGCCTTCGCAGCGCTTCGTCGTTGTCCTTGGCGATGGGCTCCTCGCTCAAGTTCCCGCTGGTCATAACTAGGGGCAAGCCGGCCTCGTGCATCAAAAGGTGGTGCAGGGGCGTATAAGGCAACATCACCCCCAGGTATTTTAGCTGGGGAGCTATCGTCTTAGCGATATTCGAGCCCTCTTTCCAGCGCAAGAGCACGATGGGCGCCTGGGGCGATTCGAGAAGCTCTCGCTCTTGGGGAGAAACGAGGCAGTGCTTTTCGACAGCCTTTATTGAAGCCATCATCACGGCCAAGGGTTTTGAGGGACGCCTTTTTCTTTTTCTAAGTAATTTGACGGCGCCGTCGTCGGTGGCGTCACAGGCCAGCTGAAATCCACCCAACCCCTTAACCGCCAGTATTTTGCCCTCTTTGAGCAAGCGGCTGGCGGCGGAAATAGCGTCTTCGCACTCGACCGCTTTGCCTTCGCCGCCGACCAACGCTAAACTCGGACCGCAGACGGGGCAGGCGTTGGGCTGGGCGTGAAAGCGCCGGTCCAGCGGGTCGTCGTATTCTCGCTGGCAGAGCGGGCACATTTTAAAGCTACGCATCGTCGTCTTGGGGCGGTCGTAGGGTATGTCCTCGATGATGGTAAACCGGGGCCCGCAGTTGGTGCAGTTGGTAAAGGCGTAACGATAGCGGCGGTCGGCGGTGGCAAAAATCTCTTCTTTGCATTCGGGGCAGGTGGCAATATCGGGCGAAACCAGCTGGTAGTGCCCCTGGCGGCTCAGGCTCTCCTTAATGCTAAAATCGCCGTAGCCCTTGGGAGGGGCCAAGCTGACTTCGATATTCTCAATACGTGACATGGGCGGAGCTTTTTCTTCGAGCTCCTTGAGGAAAAGGTTAAGCTTGGACTCGTCCCCCTCTATCTCTATCTCCACGTTCCCTGAGGTGTTGCGCACCCAGCCTTTAAGGTCATGCTCCTGGGCTAGGCGGTAGATAAAGGGTCTGAAGCCGACTCCCTGCACCACCCCACGCACGCTTATTCTCGCCAATCTGCCTAGTTTGGTCAGCATCATCCGCCTTCGGGGGGAGGACTGACTAATTTTGATTGTGGAGGGGGCCTAGTGCTGTGATTTCGTCGACGAACTCGTTAATCGTGCTCTGGAACTTAGCGCCTTCGGAGGCGGAAATCCATTCCAGCCTCAATCGCTCCGGCTCTATGCCAAGCTGGGGAAGCGTTTTCTTGAGCAGCGTCATGCGGCGTCTCGCCTTATAGTTACCCGTGCTGTAGTGGCAGTCACCGGGGTGGCAGCCCGCCACCAAAACCCCGTCGGCTCCCTTGGCAAAGGCGTGGAAGACAAAGGTAGGCTCCACCCGCCCTGAGCACATGGTGCGGATGACCCGGAAGTTGGGGTTAATCTTAAGCCTGGAGGTGCCCGCCAGGTCGGCGCCGGCGTATGAGCACCAGTTACAGCAGAAAACTATAATCTTGGGCTTGAATCCCGTAGCCGCTTTTTCTTTGGTAGGTTTTTCCTTCACAGCTTGTTCAGTCACAGCTTTTCCTCCCCTATTATTTGCTTAAGGATGAGTGATATCTTCTTTCCCACCTCCTCGGTGCACTCCTCACCGAACGAGGTATTATCCTTAACCTCCACGGCGTATATGCTCACCTGCTGGGGCATATCATAGCCCAGCTTTTGCCCGAGCTCGAAGGCAGTGGCGATATCCACGCCGTGCAACGAAGTCAGATGGGAGGTGGGTTTTAGCGCCCCCATCTCCAGCTTGTATAGCTCTCCGGGCTCGCCTTCTTCTGTTTTGACCGAATCGACGATGATGAGCTTATCGTAGCCCACGATAAAGTCAAGGAGGGCCAAGCCCGCCTCGCTGGTCTCCACCACGTCTATTTCGGGCTTACTCTTTTTTAAGCCGCGGGCAATCTCGATACCCACTCCATCATCAGTGAGAATGGTGTTACCCATTCCCAGAACCAGCGTCTTCATGTTTATTTAGTCTTATCTTCCCCGAAGGAATCCAGGAAAACCTCGGGCACCTTGGGCACCTGGGCGTTAGCCCAGGCCTCGAGGCAGCTAAAGGAACAGAAGTTATAGTGCTCCACCACCCCCGGCTCCTCCCAGGAGGAAACGGTCAGCCAGCCCTGGAGGGCCTCGCAGGGCGTCGCCCCGGGAGCACCCTCGGCGATTTTGCCGCAGGAGTGGCAGGAAAACTGCGTATCCGGCTTTCTCATTCGCCTCCTTACGTTTATAGAGAACAGGAGCTACAGGAGTCGGAACTGCAAGTGCTGCAAGAGCTTCCGTTCCCTGAAGGCTCCGACCCGTCAGAGCTTCGGGCGAATGTTGAAAGCGCTCGCTGAGCACTATTTCCGCATTTCGGGCAGGGGGCATCCTCCCCCGATTGGCTCATGGGCTTTAGCTGTTCGAACTTTAACTGGCACTTCGGGCAAACGTATTCGTATATCGGCATTCCTAGCCCCGTAAAAGCCGTTTTTTAGACGGCGACCACTTCCTTGACCTCGGCAATCTGCTCCTTGAGTATGCGCTCGATGCCCTGCTTCAGGGTTATGCTGGCCACGGGGCAGCCGGCGCAGGCGCCGGTCAGCTTTACTTTGACTATTCCGCTGTCATCAACGTCCACCAGTTCGACGTCGCCGCCATCGGCCTGTAAAGCCGGTTTTATCTTAGCTAAGGCTTGTTCTACCTTTTCCCTCATCACTCCCTCCTCTCTTAATTCACCAGTTTCTTTACCAGTTCGCCGTCAGCGTCATAAACGCTGACCTCAAGCGGCGTCCGCCCCGGCAGGGAATGGGTGGCGCAGGCGTGACAGGGGTCATAAGCCCGGAAAGCCATCTCAATCATGTTGAGGATGCCGTCGGGCACGTTCCCCTTCTGTATCAGCGCCTTGGCCGCCTTCTCCACCGACATGTTTATCGCCGCCGAATTATTCTGGGTAGCCACAATCAGGTTCACCCCGGTCAGGATGCCGTTATCATCGGTCTGGTAGTGGTGGATAAGGGTGCCGCGGGGGGCCTCCACCACCCCTATCCCCTCCTTGGGGGTCGCGGTGGGCAGGTTGACGATGTCGTCCGAGGTAATCTCGGGGTCTTTGGCCAATTCCAGCACTCGCTCCGCAGCGTAGAGCGCCTCCACCAGCCTGGCCCAGTGGAAAGCCAGCGTGCTGTGCACCGGCTTGCCGCCCAGGATTGAGTACATCTTTTCGTAGGCTTCCTGGGCCAGCGGCGTGGCCATGCCGTCCGAAGCGTTCAATCGGGCTAGGGGCGCCACGCGGTAAACGCCGCTATCCTTGCCGTCGACAAAGCCCTTCCAGCCCACGTTCTTAAGGAAGGAGAAGCGAACGTAGGTCCAGGGCTCGACATGCTCGCGGATATGGTCGAGATAGTTCTGGGCGGTAAACTTGGCGAACTCTTTGCCCGAGGGGTCGACCACCCTGATTTTGCCGTCGTAGAAGTTGACCTTGTTGTTATCATCCACCAGACCCATGTAATAGGTCTTGTGGGCGTAGATATCACCGGTGACCAGGTCAACGTATTCTTTATTCTTGAGCACCACGTCATCGAAAAGCTGGAGGGCGACCTTACAGAACTCGACGCCGTATTCACCGGCCTCGATGATGGTCTGGCGCTCGTCCTCAGCGATTCGGCGGGATACGCCTCCGGGCAGGGCGCAGCTGGGCATAACCGGTTTGCCGCCGATTATCCTCATCACCTGCCGCATTCTTTTGCGCATCTCGATGACCTTACCCCCCACCTCCAGCCCCACCTTGCCGATAACGCCCAGTACGTTCCTCTCGGCGGCGGGCGCCGAAGGCCCGACGACGAAGTCGGGGCCGCCCAGGAAGACGAAATGCAGTATGTGGTCTTCGGCGGTGAAGGCGTTATACATTAATTCCCTTATCTTCTTGGCCGCCGACGTCGGCTCGACCTTGAAGAGGTCGTCCAGCGCCTTGGCCGAGGCCATGTGGTGGGCGGTGGGGCAAACGCCGCATATCATGGTAGTAATGCGGGGCATCTCCTCGGCGGCTCTGCCCACGGAGAACTGCTCGAAGCCTCTCAGTTCGGGAATCTGGAGAGTGGCCCGCTCGCAGCTGCCCTTATCATTAAGGAATATCTCTATCTTGCCATGTCCCTCAAGCCTGGTTATGGGGTCAATGGTTATCTTTTTCACTCCGGCCTCCTATTCCATTCTCTTTCTTCTCAGCAAGGAAGCCGCCAAGCCGAAGCGATAGACCGTTCCCGCCGGGTCGGCAATGCTGTCAATCAGTTTGGTGACCTCTTCCTGGCTCATATCCTTCTCCCCATCCAGCCCCAGTATCGAGGCGACCATGGAAAGGGCCTTGGCCCCCTGGTCGACTACGCCGTCTAGCGGCCCGAAGCAACCCCGGCAGGGCTGGTTGGCCCGGATGCAGGTCTCACCGCAGCCGGTGCGCGTCGCCGGGCCCATACAGATTATACCCTGAGCCAGGAAACAAAGCTCAGGGTCCATCTTAATCTGCCAAGGTCGTTTGACCTCGGTGATGGAGAGTTTATCGGGTTTAGACTCGGCTCTGGGGCAGGTGTCACAGAGCGCCTTGTTGGGCGCCAGCACCGCTCCCTTGGCCGGCAACTCCCCTTTAAGAATGGCCGTTACCGCCGCCATGATTAAATCGGGGACGGGGGGGCAGCCGGGGAGGTAATAATCAACGTCAATGGTCTGGTCCAGTGTCTTGACCGTGTTGTAGAACTCGGGCAGGGTAAGCTCGCCCTCTTTAACCTTGGTCTTTTCCTGGGGGAAAATGCCCTTGGGATTATCCACGCTGGGGGACTCAATATATACCCGGTTAAAGATAGTCTCCCGGTCGTAGAAGTTCCCCAGCCCCGGAATCCCACCCAGGTGGGCGCAGGCGCCGAAGGCAACCACCAGACCGGACTTTTGCCTCAGCAGCTTTACCATCTCCTCCTGCTCCTCCAGCCTCACCGACCCGTTGATAAAGCTCACCGCTATTTCGCCGTCCTTCATGGCTTCGATATCCTTGCGCTTGAAGTCCAGCGCCACCGGCCAGAGGACGATATCCACCGCGTCCGCCACCTTGAGAATATCCTCGTTTAGGTCAACCACCGTCTCTTCACAGCCGCCACAGGAAGCGCACCAGTAAAAAGCGACCTTAGGTTTAGCCATCTTTCCCCCTTTCCGCATAGAAATTATAGCTAGATATGGCTAGGATTGCAAATTTTGAAGGTCAAATAACACTTAGGTGACTATACGCGGGGTGTTAAAGGGCGTTAACAGGAATTATACTTGAAGGAGAGGTTTAAGTAAACCCCTTTAGCCTTGCCCCAAGTCTAATAGACCTTAATTCGGCGCAGTTTCAGAATGAGGAAGACCTCTTTGCCTAAGCTCAAGTCCATGTCCTCGAAGATATGGTGGGGCAGCTCGGCCAGAAGCCTATGTTCGCCCACCCTGACTTCGATTCTGACGCCGTCGCCGAGGGGCTTGATGTCGGTGATTACCCCCTGGTAGCGGTTCACCGACGGCCCCGGAGGCATGGCCTCGGAAACATATATATCGCGAGGGAAAAGAGCGATACGCTTAACGGGGCTACCGTCGTCGGGGAGGATGATGTCCATCGTGCCGCAGCTGGCCTCCATCACCCCCTGCCCCAGGCTCTGGCAGCGGTCGCAGTGCAGTATGTTGGGGGCGCCGATAAAGTCGGAGACGGCCTCGTTGGCCGGGTCGAAAAAGACCTCCTCGGGCTTAGCCAGCTGCTGCAATCGCCCCTCCTGGATGACGGCGATGCGGTCGGCCATCTCCTCAGCTTCGGCCAGGTCGTGGGTGACGTAGATGGTGGTGATGCCCAGCTTCTTTTGCAGTTGTTTCAGCTCCGT
>JASFEJ010000024.1:0-13169 GCA_050124895.1 Dehalococcoidia bacterium | reverse complement strand
CATAACCCTGGGCAAACAGGGTGCCTGGCTGATATATTCCGCCCTGACCATTATCGTCTATCTCTGGATAGCCTACTGGGTGGCGGTAGGGGCCATGCCCGTCTTCAGCTTAATCGCCCTGCTCACCGTGCCCTTCGCCCTCAAGGCCATCTGGGGCGGGCGAAACTATAACGACCTGGGCCAGCTGGTGCCGGCCATGAGCAATAACATCATGGTCGTCCTGCTCACCCAGTTCCTGCTCGGTGTCGGCTATATTCTAGCCGGAGTCGTTTAAGGGACGGCAGGTTGGACAATGCAGACGAAACCCCTTCACGCCATGTTCACGGCTCTCCCGCCGCGCTACGACCTGATTAATCACGTGGTAACGTGGTGCCTCGATAAACGCTGGCGCCGGAAGGCGGCCCGGGAGTGCCTGAGCACCCGCCCGCGCCGAGTCCTCGACCTTTGCTGCGGCACCGGCGACCTGGCCATTGATTTGGCCCGTCTGGCGCGGGACGATATTGAGATTACCGGCCTCGATTTCAGCCAGCCCATGCTCGATATCGCCACCAAAAAGGCGGCGCTGGCGGCTGAGGGTGGGGCTATCACCTTTATCCACGGGGACGCCGCCGACCTTCCCTTCGCCGACGGCTATTTCGACTGCGTCGGTATTTCCTTCGCCTTCCGCAACCTTACCTACCAGAACCCGATGACGGCCAAATACCTGGCCGAGATATGGCGGGTGTTGCCCGAAGGGGGGAGATTCGTCGCCGTGGAGACCAGCCAGCCGAAATCGAGGCTGGTACGCTGGTTTCACCACCGCTACCTGCGCTGGTTCGTGGCCCCTATAGGCCGCTGGCTTTCCGGCAACAAAAGCGCCTACCGCTACCTGGCGGAGTCGACCACCCGCTTTTTCACCCCGGAAGAGCTGCGCGAAATGATCAAGGCGGCGGGGTTCGGCGAGGTCTTTTTCCGGCCGCTTTTCCTGGGTGCCGTCGCTATCATGGTGGCCACGAAATAGGGGGCGCTTGCCCTTTGCCTAGAAACGCCTCTATAATACGGCCATGAGTCCCAACCGCCAATACCAGCTGGCCGAGTATCGGTCGCGCATCAACCGCGTCATCGATTACATCGAGGCCAATATTGAGCAAGAGCTGTCCCTCAAAGAGCTGGCCGGGGTGGCCCACTTCTCCCCCTTCCACTTCCACCGCATCTTCAGCGCCATGGTGGGCGAGACCCTGAACGGCTTTATCCAGCGTATCCGCCTGGAAAAGGCGGCTATGAAGCTGGCCGCTGACTCCAAGATGTCCGTTACCGAGGCTGCCTTCGAGAGCGGTTTTTCCAGCTCCTCGGCCTTCGCCCGCGCCTTCCGGGAGGGCTTCGGTATGAGCGCCAGCGAGTGGCGCCGCAAAATAGGCAGAGCGGAGAGCAAGATGAGTCAAACGGTCAGCAACCTGGGGCAAGACTTCGAGGTGGAACCCTTCTATACTAGGGCTACCAACAAATTGGAATGGAGGGTGACCATGAAGAAATCTAACCTAACGGCCAATGTCGAGGTCAAGGAAATGCCCGAGATGCATGTTGCCTACGTTCGGCACATCGGCCCCTACCAGGGCGACGAGCAGCTTTTCGCCGGCCTCTTCGGCAAGCTGATGGCCTGGGCGGGGCCGAGGGGTCTGCTGGGTTCTCCGGAGACGAAGGTGCTGGCCATCTACCACGACAACCCGGAGATTACCGACGAGAGCCGCCTGCGCACGGACGCCGGCATCACCGTGCCCGCCGACACCGAGGTCGAGGGGGAAATCGGTAAGTCCACCATCGCGGCCGGCAAGTACGCCATCGCCCACTTCGAGATTAGCCCCGACCAGTACCAGGATGCCTGGAACGCCGTATACGGGGGGTGGCTGCCCACCAGCGGCTACCAGCCCGTCGACGGCCCCGTCTACGAGCATTGCCTCAACCAGCCCCAGCCCGGGGAGAAGCATATCGTGGATATCTGCGTGCCGGTGAAGCCTTTATAGGGAGTATAGTGCGGGCCTAAATCTGGTTCTCGATGCAGTATTCCCTTAAGCTGTTCAGGGCGGCGAAGAACTCCCGCATCATGGTGCTTACCGGGTACATGCCTTTTTCGGTAACGTTGATGGACTCGTCCCCCGCCACCAGCCCGAAGAGCCTGAGGAAGGCCATCTCCGCCCTCAGCTTACTGTCGATATCGGCCTTAAAGCGGTGTTGAAAACGGTCTCTAGCCACCTTCATACCGAAGAGCTTGGTCAGCAGGTAGTAGCGGCGGTGTTCCCTTTCGGAGAGCCGCCGCCAGCCGATTACGGGCAGACGGTTTTGGCTGATAATCTCCTCGTATCTATCGAGGGCGAACGAGTTGACGTAGAAGTTGCCCCTGACCATGCTCACCGAGCCCGAGCCGATGCCGATATAATCGTCGTCGGTGACGATGTATTCGTCTATCATCCGCTCGCCCCGCGAGAAACACCAGGCGGTCGAGGCCCGGTAGCCTTGGTGGTAAAGCTCCCTTAAGATAACGTCGTAGAAGGCCTTTTCCCGCGCCGTGTCGATGCGGTTGAATTTGCGCTCCATGGCGTCCCGTTTGTGCGGCGATGGCATCAGCGGGTAGAAGGTGGCCTGGTCGATTTTCAGCTCTTTGAAGAGGGCCACGTCCGCCTGGAACTGCTCTATAGTCTGGGCGGGAAAGTTGAAGACGAAGTCCACGTTCAGGGTATCGAACTGGCCCTCGGCCATGAGCAGCCTCTCCTTGACGTCGTCGGGGGCCGGCCGCCCCATGCCCTTGAGCACGTCCCGGTCGAAGCTCTGCACCCCGATGGAGAGCCGGTTGATACCGGCGGCTTTAAGCTCCGAAACCGTTTCCGGGGTCAGCTCGCGCGGCGTGGTCTCTAGGGAAATCTGCTTGACCTCAAACTGGCTCTTGAGGTAATCGATAAAGGCGATGAGCTCGTCCATGAGCACGGTGGGCGTGCCGCCGCCAAAATAGAAGTCGGAAAAGCGGAAGCCCTTCTCTATATAGAGGTCGAGTTCCCTTTTCAGGCTCTTGAAATATCGCCGTGCCTTGGCTTCGTCGAGTAGATAGCGGTTGAAGCAGCAGAAGGGGCACAGCGTCCGGCAGAAGGGGATGTGGATATAGAGCGAGCTGTCCGCCCCCAGCGCCGCCGCGGTGAGCGCCTTTTCGTCGATTTCCTCGCTGAGCTTGAGGAACTTCCTGCCCTCGCGGCGGGTAACCCAGCCGGCCAGGTTGGCCAGCGTTTTGACCGGAATCATTATTTCAAAACTACCGCCGTGCCGTAGGCCAAAATCTCGGAGGCGTTCTGCATAATCATCGAGGTGGTGAAGCGCATGCTGACGATGGCGTTGGCCCCCTGTGCCTCGGCGTCGTCGGTCATTCTCTTTATAGCCTCTTCGCGGGCTTGAGCCATCATCTTGGTGTATTCTTTTATCTCGCCGCCGACCATGCCCCTTAAGCCGGCCATGATGTCCTTACCGATGTGGCGGGCGCGGATGGTGTTGCCCTTGACCATGCCGATGGTCTTAGCGATGCTTTTGCCTTCAATCTGCGCCGAGGTGCTGATAATCATTTCTCAACCTCCTTAAATTCGTCGGTCTTAGCCTTTTTGATGCGGTCCTTGATGACGATGCCGATGAGCAATAGGACCCCGGCAGCGATGGTGCCGACGGCGATGCGGACGAGCAGGGGGATATCCGCCGCCATAAAGAAGCCCTTAACCGCCCAGCCGATGAGCGCCAGCACGCCGACGCCGATAAGGATAAAGGCTATTTTTTGCCACATGATTGACCTCCGGATTTATCAAATACTGTTGAGGGATTCTTCAGAGGGGACGCTTTTGTAGGCGACGTCTGTTCCTTCCTTAGTATCTTCTAAGATGACCCCAAGCTCAGTCAGCTTTTTTCGTATCTCATCCGCCCGTTGCCAGTTCTTCTCTTGTCGGCATTTCAAGCGCTCTTCAACCAGACGATCAACGAGAGTGCCTACTGCATCAGGGACTGTTAGTCTTGCGCTAAGCCTTTTTGAGATCTTGACTTCGCCCCCTCCTACAGAGACTTTATGCACTGTTCGTGTTTCCTGAAGCTTTAGCCCCAGTACTCCCGCCAGTTCTAATAGCATTTGTTTTGCGTCGTCAACACCATATCTCGCTTCACCAACCCTGTTAATATCATGAGCCAAATCGAACAAGATTGCCAACGCTTTAGCGGTGTTGAAATCGTCATCCATCGCCTCGATGAATTTCTGGCGATACTCCTCGACTACCATCTCAGTAGCAGGTTCCGTCCCCATAAATTCACTGCTGACCGTCAGACGCAGTCGGTCAGCTGCCTTCTCCGCCGCCTCCAGGCCCTCCTCGGAATACTTCAAGGGGCTGCGGTAATGCGAGTTGAGGATGAAGACGCGGATGGCGTCGGGGCTGTATTTACTTAAGGCCTGCTTGATGGTGACCAGGTTGCCCAACGACTTGCTCATCTTGTCTTCGCCTAGCTGCACCAGCCCGTTGTGCAGCCAGTACTTGACGAAGGGTTTCTGGCCGGTGAAGCTCTCCGACTGGGCGATTTCGTTCTCGTGGTGGGGGAAGATTAAGTCCTGCCCGCCGCCGTGAATATCAATCTGGTCACCCAGGTATTTTAAGGACATGGCGGAGCACTCGATGTGCCAGCCCGGCCGCCCCTCCCCCCAGGGCGACTCCCAGAAGGGCTCGCCCGGTTTAGAGGCCTTCCAGAGGGCGAAGTCCATGGGGTCTTCCTTCTCGCCGGCGCCCAGCCCGCACTCGGCCGACATCATGTCGTCCAGGCTGCGGTGGGAGAGCTTACCGTAGTCGGGGTCCTTTCTCACCCGGAAATAGACGCTCCCCCCCGCGGGGTAGGCAAAGCCCCTGTCAATCAGGCCCTGTATGACCTCGATGATTTTGTCTATCTCGCCGGTGGCTGTAGGATAGACGTCGGCGGGCTCAATGTTGAGGTTTTCCATGTCCTCGAAATAGCTGTCGGCATAAGTCTTGGCCAGCTCGGCGGGAGGAATTTCGCGCTGGTTGGCGCGGTCGATAATCTTATCATCGATGTCGGTGACGTTCTGCACGTATTTGACCTTAAAGCCGCGGAACTTGAGGTAGCGCCTTATAACGTCGAAAATAACGTAGCTCATGGCGTGGCCGATATGGGCGTCGTCGTAGGGGGTGACGCCGCAGACGTACATCTTGACCTCGCCGCCTATCGGTTGAAACTCCTCTTTCTTTCCGGAGAGGGTGTTGTACAGCTTCATTTTTCGACTCTTTCCAGGCGTTTAAGCATTTTCTCCAGCTCGGCGACCCTTTTCTCCAGCGCTTCCAGCCTCTCGCCTACGGGGTCGGGCAGCCTTTCCACGGTATCGGTATCGGGGTTGCGCACCGCCACCACCCTTCCCGGCACGCCGACCACGGTGGCGTTGGCCGGTGCCGAGCTGACCACCACCGAGCCGGCGCCGACCTTGGTGTTTTCGCCGATGGTGATGTCGCCGATAAGCTGGGCGCCCACCCCCACCACCACGTTATTGCCCAGGGTGGGGTGGCGTTTGGCCCGCAGGTGGCTGGTGCCGCCCAGGGTCACGCCCTGATATAAAGTCACGTTGTCGCCGATGACCGAGGTCTCGCCGATGACCACGCCCATGCCGTGGTCGATGAAAAAGCCCTCCCCGATAGTGGCCCCGGGGTGAATTTCAATGCCGGTGAGGAAACGGCTGATGTGGGAAATATAGCGGGGCAAAAAGGGGATGTGCCACTTAAAGAGGGTGTGGGCGACGCGGTGGAACTGGCGGGCGTGAAAACCGGGGTAGGCCAGCAGAATCTCCAGCGTGTTGACCGCCGCCGGGTCGTGCTCGAAGGCGGACTTGATATCGTTTCTCAGGCTGCGGAAATATCCCATTAACGTTAGTCTCCCGTAATCAGGGCTACGGCCTGGGCTTCCATCCACTTGCCCTTGCCCAGACAGCCCACACCGTTGGCGGTGCTGGCCTTGACGCTGACCTTATCTAGCTCGACGCTCAGCGCCTGGCTCAGGTTCTGGCGCATCTTTTCAATATATCCTGAAAGCTTGGGCTCCTCGGCGATAATCGTAGCGTCGATGTTGACCACCCGCCAGCTCTTCTCGGCCAGTTTTCCCCCCGTCGTTTTGAGTAGTTCCAGGCTGGAGATGTCCTTATACGGCGCCTCGCCCGGGGGAAAGTGAGTGCCGATGTCGCCCAGGACGGCGGCGCCGAGCAGGGCGTCGATAACGGCGTGGGTCAGCACGTCGGCGTCGCTCCAGCCGTCAAGCCCTTTGGCAAAGGGTATCTCCACACCGCCCAGGACAAGCTTTCTTTTCTTGGCCAAAGGGTGCATGTCGTAGCCGATGCCGATTCGCAGCTTAGTTTCCATATTCCTGCCGTAGTAGCTACAATATAGCACAAAAATTCCCGTTACGTATAGCTAGTTGACAACTCGGGCATCAATGCCTAAGATTGAGCCCGTTAAGGGGAAAAGGAGGTTGGCTTTATGAAGAAAGCGATAGCCGTGCTCTTGGTCGGCTGCCTGCTGGCGGCATTGCCCTTTACCGTTACCGCCTGTAAGGACGATGGTGATGGAACTCCGGCAGAAGGTCAGCTACCCACCTTAGAGGTGGGTGACCAGTGGGTCTGGAGTTATACGATGTACGGCACAACCTATACCCTCACCGAGGAGGTAATCGGTGAAGAGAAAGTGGAGGGGCGGGATTGCTATGTTATCGATATGTCTTTCGACCCGCTGCTCACCTTCGCCCAGATTGGGGGAGAAAGCACCATCACCAGCATGAAGTACTGGGGTGATAAGGACACCGGCATTTTGGAGGTCAAGAGGGAAATGCTGGGCGACTATAACGAGGAAAGCTTCACCTTGACCATGATTTCCGACTACGACCCCTGGGAATCTATTTTCCCGCTGGAGATTGGCAGGGAAGTAGAGACGGAGCAGACCATTACCCAGTACTATGGTGACACCCAAAGCGGAGAGCCTACGGTAAGCGTTGAGAAATTCGAGGTGAATGGCCAGGAGGACGTCATCGTTAGCGCCGGCACCTTCAGCTGCTGGAAGATAACCATTTATGACGGGACCGGCGATATCATCCAGATTATTTGGTGGTCGGACGAGGCCAAAACCATAGTCAAAAGCACGGGCGACGATGGCACCGTCATTATGGAGCTTATTTCCTACTCGGTTAGCTAGTCGGCTTTTAGCAGCGCCTCGGCTACGAGCAGGTCCTGGGGAGTGGTTATCTTGATGTTTTGGTAAGAGCCCATGTAGAGCTTAACCTTGTAACCGGCCTCTTCCACCAGCACGGCGTCGTCGGTGGCTTCGCCTTTCGCCTGCTGGTAGGCTTTTGAGATGATACCAGGTAGAAAGACTTGTGGCGTCTGTACCGCCAACAGATTTTGACGTGGTGGCGTCTCAAGCACGATTCTATCCTCACCGGCAATTTTTATAGTGTCGGTGACGGGAACGGCGGCTACGGCGGCCCCGGTCTCTTTGGCCGCGTTCAGTCCCTCTTCAATTAGTGCTTTGGTAACCAGCGGGCGGGCGCCGTCGTGGATGACTACCCAGTCGCAATCTTTCAACTGCTTTAGCCCTGCCGCCACCGAGTCCTGCCGCCTTTTGCCCCCGAGGCAGAGGTCAATCGGGGTCGATAGTCCAGCTGTAAGCTTACGGCACGGCTCAAAGCTTTTCTGGTTCACCACCAGCACGATGTGGTCGATTGACTTACAGCTATCGAATACGCTGAGGACATGGGCAATGACCGGCCTGCCCGCTAGGGGAGCTAAGACCTTATCGATGCCGTTCATGCGCCGACTTTCGCCGGCGGCGACAATTATGGCGGAGACTTGTTGGTTATCGCTTATCATAGTTTTTAGAGCCTGATATCTAGTTAAAATAGATTAGACACCCAGCACCAGGGCGGTTATAAGAGAGCCGATGAGAGCGCCCAGGATGGCCGCCATGATGGCTATGATTATCAGGTCTTTCCTTTTCCAGGAGGGGGCCTCCTCTTTTTTCGATGAGGAGACTTCCTCTCTTTTCGTATAAAGCATAATCGTGGAGTATTCCAGGAAGCTATATCTAAGGGACATTATTGAGGCGATGATAGAGAAGAGAAGTAATACGATAGATAGCCACCCTAGAGCTGATGTCATGTCTTCTTGAGCGCTGATTAAGAAGATGGAAAAGAGCAATAGCATAATGGCGAAAAGGAAGCACAAAGGGTTGGAGAGTACGCGGACAAGCAAATTGCTGCGTTGTAGGATAATAGCCTCTATGGCTGACAGGATAGCACGGTTATATTCGGTATCTTCGTCGAAATATATCTTGGCCCGCGCTCTATTGAATTCTAGCGTAATATCAGGGTCGGAGCACTTTATTATTAGGTTGTGTAATTTGTTTCCCAAATCGCCGAGTTCGTTGATATCTTCTAGCTCATAGTCTTCGGTTTTGAATTTAATACTCTCAACCTTTTCGGCTAATATTTCATATATTTTTTTTAGGTCATCCAGGTATAGCTTAACCGGTGGGAGCCATTTTTTAATTGGTTGGTTAAATTCCCGCATGAGCTTTCCCCATCCGTGTGTTTGGAGTTACACCTCTTTTGGTTTCTTTCCCGCCAGCCCCAGCCCTATCGCCTCTTTGAGCGTGCTGGCCGTTAAAAGCTTAATACCTGCCGGGGCTTTGACCTGGGCGCTGGTCTTGGGTACTAAGCAGCGCTTGAAGCCCAGGCGGGCGGCTTCGGCCACCCTTCGCTCTAGTTGCGAGACGGCTCTCAATTCGCCGCTCAGGCCTACCTCGCCCGCCGCCACCAGAGCCGGGTCGACGGCTAAATCGCGGGCGCTTGAGGCGATGGCTAAAGCGATGCCTAAGTCCGCCGCCGGCTCGCCCACTTTGAGCCCTCCGGTGACGTTTACGATGATGTCTTGGTTGCCCAGTTTCAATCCCACCCGCTTGGTCAACACCGCCGTAATCAAGAGCAACCGGTTGAAGTCAACGCCGTTGGCGGTGCGGCGGGGCAGGCCGAAAGAGGTCGGGGTGGTCAGTGCCTGAATCTCAACGAGGAGGGGGCGGCTGCCCTCTAGAGTGGGCACTACCGCCGAGCCGACGGCCTCCTCCAGTCTCTGGGCAAGGAAGGCCTTGGAGGGGTTGTCCACCTCCATCAGCCCTTCTGCCTTCATCTCAAAGACGCCGACCTCGTTGGTGGAGCCAAAGCGGTTTTTAACACCGCGCAATACGCGGTAGGCGCTGAAGGGCTCCCCCTCAAGGTAGAGCACCACGTCGACGATGTGCTCCAGGACTCTGGGGCCGGCGATAGAGCCGTCCTTGGTCACGTGCCCGGCGACGAGGACGGGCACGGCGCCGGGCTTGGCCCAGTGCATCAGCCTTAAGGTGCACTCCCTGACCTGGCCGATGGAGCCCGCCGCCGATTCCAGCTCGGGGAGGGCTACCGCTTGGATGGAATCAATAATTACCAGCGAGGGCTCTAGCTGCTCCAGCTGGCCTAGAATAGCGTTGAGGTCGGTCTCGGCCAGAAGATAGAGCCCCTGGCCGCTCACCCCCAGCCGCTCCGCCCGCAGCCGAATCTGCGATAGCGTCTCCTCGCCGGAGACATAGGCTACCTTGCCCCCTCCTTGAGCCGCTAATGCCGAGACCTGAAGCAGTAGCGTAGACTTGCCGATGCCGGGCTCGCCGCCCATGAGCACCAGCGAGCCGGAGACCAGGCCCCCGCCCAGCACCCGGTTGAGCTCGTTTAGGGGCAAAGGCAGGCGGTCGGAGCTATCGATAACAATCTGGGATAGCTCCTGGGGTGGATTAGACATATCGGCGATGGGGGTGGGGGTGGTGGAAACTACGGTTTCCTCAAAGCTGTTCCATTCCTGGCAGTTGGGGCAGCGCCCCAGCCATTTCAGGCTCTCCTTGCCGCAGTTACGACAAACGAAGATAGTCCGGCCGCTGGACCTGGGTTTGACCATAGCTTGACTTTAGCCCATTTTGGGCGGCAATGCAAGAGGGATTATGGTTAGCGTACGTATGGTTTTCCCACCTTGTTGTGCGTAAGTCTTTCTGACCCACCCTATAAGGGTGGTACCCCTTTTACAGCCTCCTTTGGGTTTACGCCCCTCCCCGCCAAGGTTCTGGGGAAAAAGAAATCGCCCCCGCGGGTTAAGGCGGAGGCGATTAGTATCAAAAATCGGTTTGGCTACAAAAGCATACCCAGCAGTATGCCGGCCACCACCGAGGTGGCGATAGCCCCGGCCATATTGGGCCCCATGGCGTGCATCAATAAGAAGTTCTTGGGGTTGGCCTGCTGCCCCATCTTCTGCACCACGCGCGCCGACATGGGGATGGCCGAGACTCCGGCGGCGCCTATCATCGGGTTTATCTTTTCCTTCAGGAAGAGGTTGACCAGCTTGGCCGTCCAGATGCCCCCCGCCGTGCCGAAGGAGAAGGCGACTACGGCCAGGCCGATGATGGCCAGGGTCTGCCCGGTGAGGAAGACCGAGGCGGGCATCAGTGCCCCCACGGTCAGCCCGAGTAAGAATGTAAGCACGTCGATAAATATGCCGCCGGCGGCTTGAGATAACCTATCGGTGACGCCGGTGACCCGCAACAGGTTACCGAACATGAACATGCCGATGAGCGGCACCGACTTAGGCACGAGCAGGGCAGCGACGACGAATATCATGATGGGGAAGATTATCTCTTCCAGCTTGGAGACCTGGCGCAATTGCGGTTTCATGAATATGGCGCGCTCTTTCTTGGTGGTCAGCGCTTTTATTATCGGGGGCTGGAGTATGGGCACCAGTGCCATGTAGGAATAGGCGACCAGCGTAATCGGCCCCAAGAGCTTGGGGGCCAGGGCGGCAGTAAGATAGACCGTGGGCGGGCCGTCCGAGCCGCCGATGATACCGACACAGGCCGCCTCGTTTACCGAGAAGAGCCCTGAAGTGTAGGCGATGATAAAGACGACGAAGACGCCCAGCTGGGCGGTGGCGCCGAAGAGGAAGGATACGGGGCGGGCGATGGTGGGCCGGAAGTCGGTCATGGCGCCCACGCCGAGGAAGATGAGCAGGGGTATGACCTCGGACTCAATGCCGTAGGTATAGAGCACGTTGAGTAAGCCGATTTGGCCGTTGCCGATGGCTTTTATCAGCTCGCTTAAGCTGCCCACCTCGGCGGGGAAGCCCTCGGGGCTGTAGATCATCATGCCGCCGAGGGGCAGGTTGACCATAAGGATGCCGAAACCGATGGGGACCAACAAAATGGGCTCCATCTTCTTGGCGATGCCAAGGTAGATGAGGAGCCCGGCGATAAGAAACATTACTATGTTGCCCCAGGTCAGCGACCCGAAGGCGGTTTCGTAGAGACCAAACACTTACTTCTCCTCTTTCGCAGTCTCTTCAGGCTTGGCCTTGGTTTTCTGCACGATTAGGCCCACTATCCAGGCGACTACGCTCAGGATGACCAGGGCGAGGATGGTAACACCAAAGCCACCCCCGGCGATCTCGGCTACTAGACTCCAGTCTGTCATCTTTTTGTTCCCTTAATCTATTATAAACCTAGTATTCAATGACGGCGACTAAATCGCCCGCCTCAACCACCTGCCCCACGGAAAGCTCTATCTTGGCCACGGTGCCCGCCACCGGCGCCAGTATCGGGTTTTCCATCTTCATTGATTCCAGCATGCATAAGACATCCCCCTCCGCCACCTTAGCCCCCGATTTAACGTTCACACTGGTTATCTTACCCGTGATCGGGATTTCGACGTTCTCTTGCGACAACTCCGGTCTCCTTTCTAGTGTTCCCTCATAAATTTGGGCGAACTAAAAGGGCGGGGGTGGTAGCCGTTGGGTTGCCCGCCCTTTGAGTGTCAAAGGTCTCTGTTTGTTTGGTAAATTTAGGCTTTATCATCTCCGGCTAATGCTTCCACGGCGGCGGGGTGGACCACAATCTCCCCGTTCTCCAGGTCGACTATGGCCGTATCTTCGGCGCGGAAGGTGCCGCGGAGCAGACTCTCCGAGAGTTTGTCTTCAACCATGTCCTGAATTACGCGCCTTAGAGGCCTGGCGCCGAAGACTTCGTCGTAGCCCTTTTCCCCGAGGAAGTCCTTGACGGCTTCGGTCACCTCAAGCTTGATGCCCTTCTCCTCGAGCTGCTTGGAGACCTGGGCCAGCATCAGGTCGACAATCTTCCTGATGTCTTCCTTGGTCAGGGAGTGGAAGACGACCACGCCGTCGATGCGGTTTAAGAACTCGGGGCGGAATGACTTCTTGAGCTCTTCGAGCAGCTTTTCTTTCATCTTTTCGTAGTCCATCTGCTTGGACTTGGCTTCGTCGCTGCGCGAGGTAAAGCCCATGGTGCCGCCCTTCTTGATGAGCTCGGCGCCGATGTTGCTGGTCATAACAATTATGCTGTTGCGGAAGTCCACCCGCCGGCCCTTGGCGTCGGTGAGGTGGCCGTCGTCGAATATTTGTAAGAGTATGTTAAAGACATCGGGGTGGGCCTTTTCAATCTCGTCCAAGAGGATACAACAATACGACTTGCGCCGCACCGCCTCGGTGAGCTGTCCGCCTTCCTCAAAGCCGACATAGCCGGGGGGCGCGCCAACTAATCGCGATACAGCATGCTTTTCCATAAACTCGGACATATCGAGCCTTATTAGCGTATCCTCGCTGCCGAACATGAACTCGGCTAAGGCTCTCACCAGCTCGGTCTTGCCCACGCCGGTGGGGCCCAGGAAAACAAAGTTGCCGATGGGGTGGCGGGGGTCTTTGATGCCCGCCCGCGCCCTTCTCACAGCCTTGGCCACGATGTTAATCGCCTCGTCCTGGCCGATAATGCGCTTGTGAAGCACCTCTTCCATCTGGAGCAGGCGGCTGGTCTCGTCCGAGGCCAGCTGCACCACGGGGATGTTGGTCCACATGCTGACCACCTCGGCGATATCCTCTTCACCCACCTCGGGGTTATCCTCTCCCTGCTCCGCCTGCCACTCTTCTTCCATCTTCTTTATCTTCTCTTCAATCTGGAGCTCGCGCTGGCGTAGCTCGGCGGCGTACTCGTACTGCTGGGTGGCTAATGCCGCCTCTTTGTCCTTGCGCACGCTATCCTCGGCCCGGCGGGCTTCCTTGA